>JASFOL010000173.1:0-4576 GCA_050116545.1 bacterium
ACCCGCTGGACAATATCCTGGTGGCGCCCAATCCATATCGGGGCAGCGCCGCCTGGGAGCGCCAGGACTATGAAAGCCGCATATCGTTCTACAATCTGCCCAAGCGCTGTACCATCTATATTCATTCCATGACCGGTGAGCTGATCAATACCGTCCCTCACAACATGGCCGGCGACCCGGATCCGGATCTGCCGGGAACCGAGACGGGCGGCGAGAGCTGGGACATGCTCACATACAACTCCCAGTCTATTGCCAGCGGCATCTATATCTACCGCGTCGTGAGTCCTGACTATGGTGAAAAGATCGGCAAGTTCGCCGTAATCAAGGGTGAATAACAATGAGCCTTGAGGAGGTCTCAGTCATGAAACTTATGAAGGTGATCATAACGCTGGTCTGCCTGATCACTGTTGCGGTCCCGGCGTTTGGAATGATGGATAAGGTCGGCACCTCAGGCGCTCTCTTCCTCAAGATCGGCATGGATCCCAGAAGAGTGGCGATGGGAGACGCAAGCGGTGCGGTGGTCGGTGATGCGGCATCGGTTTTCAGCAATCCTGCCGGTCTGGCCGTCTTGAGAACCAGGGAGGTCTTCATCAGCGACACCGAATGGATAGCCGGTATCCGGCTGATCAGCGGAGCCTACGCTTTTCCGTTCAGAAACCACGGCGTGATGGCCCTGAGCGCGATCACGGTCAACTACGGGACCATGCCTCTGGTCCATGAGGCGGAGGCCGACGCGGTTGTGGAGGATTTCACGCCGCGTGACATGGCG
The DNA here is from genome assembly GCA_050116545.1 of bacterium. Classification (GTDB taxonomy): domain Bacteria; phylum Arandabacterota; class Arandabacteria; order Arandabacterales; family Arandabacteraceae; genus JAUVJV01. The sequence goes on from JASFOL010000173.1 coordinate 770, forward strand.
CTCGGCATATCCTATGCGACCGAATGGACCGACCGGCTTCTGATCGGAGGCTCATTCAAGTATCTCGACCAGAGCATCTCGGATCTCAGCTCGCGAGGCATTGCTTTCGATTTCGGCACGGTCTACAATACGGGCTTCAACACGCTGAGAATAGCGATGGCCACCAATAACTTCGGTCCCGACATGCGCTTCGACGGTTCCTATACGCACAGCTACTACATAGGCACCGCATATGTCGAGGAGGACAAGATCTACGGTTCATACAATCTCCCGCTCAACTTCAGGATAGGGATGGCGTATGACTTCAATCCCGGTGAGAACAGCCGGCTGACCGCGGCGTTCGATGCGACTCACCCCAATGACTATTCCGAGAGAGTCCACTTCGGTTCGGAGTATGCCTGGGGAGAGAAGCTCTTCCTGAGGGCGGGATACACCACCAATTCCGAGGAGCAGGGCCTGTCTGCCGGCTGCGGCGCCAAACTCACCACCGATTGGGGCAGGGGCTTCGTCAACTACGCCTACACGGACTTCGGCGTGTTCCAGGGGGTGCACAGGGTAGCCCTGGGAGTATCATTCTAAAAAGGTGCCAGGCACCTATTTCATAAAGGGGACAGCGCTCTTCCGAGGGCGCTGTCCCCTTTTCTGATACCCGGCTCGTGGCCTTGTGGGGCAGTGAAATAGGTGCCTGGCACCTTTAACCCTCCCGCTTGACTGTCACGCTGTTTTCCGTTTATAATTCCTTGTTTCACTATCGGAGCGGATGAATGTACAGGATCGAGCGTTCGCGTGACGACAAACTCAACAGGATCGCCATGCTGGAGATGGCGAGGCTTTGCTATACCTGCGGAATCTGCGTGGGCGACTGCCCCGCGGCCCGCTTCTCCGATGACTTTAATCCCAGACAGATCTTCCTCAAGGTCTGCCTCGGGCTGGGGGAGGGCCTGACCGGCGAGCAGTCACCGATCTGGAAGTGCACCACCTGCTATACCTGTACGGAACGCTGTCCCGCCGGTGTCAAGCCGCTGGATGTGATTCTCGCTCTCCGCAACCTCAGCTTCAAGCAGGGCGCCTGCCCTGAGGGTGTGAAGGCCGTGAGAGCCAGCGTCCTTGAGAAGGGGGCGGTCGGTGCCGTCACCCAGCGCGTGACCGGCCTGAGAAAGAGTATGAACCTGCCGGAAGCAGTTTACGATCAAGGACCTGACCTGGAGCGGCTCATAAGTGAAGCGTGAGGCCACCAAACAGGAATTCGCGTTCTTCCCGGGATGCATGGCCCGGCTAAAGCTGCCTCAGGTTGAGCGTTCGGTGAGGATGCTGCTCGAGGACCTGGGCGTGGGTCTCATGGAGGAGCCGCGGTTCACCTGTTGCCCGGATCCCGTCGTGTTCCGCTCGGGATCCCGCGAGGATTGGCTGAGTCTGGCGGCGAGGAATCTCTCGCTTGATTCGGGACTTCCCATTGTCACGCTATGTCCGGGTTGCGCCTCCTCGCTCTCCGAAGCCCGGCACATGCTCGAGGAGGACGAGCAGCTAGCCTCGTCGGTGGCGGCAAGGCTTAAGAGGTCGGGCCTGAAGCTCGCGCTTCCCGAGGTCCGGCACTTCCTCAAGGCCCTTTCAGATCCCGCGGTCAGGGAGGATATCGCCGGGAGGATCACCAGGAAGTTCGACGGCCTCAAGGCGGCGGCTCACTATGGCTGCCATCTGGTGAGGCCCTCCAGCGCAGTGCACTTCGAGAATCCCGAGAAGCCGGCAAGCCTCGACGAGCTGCTATCACTGACCGGCGCCCTGCCGGTGGACTATGAGGATAAATACCTCTGCTGCGGAAGACCATCGATCGACGAGGCAACATCCGGCGCCATCGTGGAGCACAAGCTCAAGGCCATGAAGGCCGCCGGCTCCGAGGTCCTGATCGTGGCCTGTCCATTCTGTTTCGAGCAGTTTGATCTGGGCCAGGCCATCCTGAAGCGCAAAGGCGAGAGCTTCGAGATCCCAGTTCTTTACATTTCCCAGTTCCTCGGTCTGGCGATGGGCAGAAGCCCTGAGGAGATGGGCCTGGAACTTCACCGGACTAAACCTGACAGGTTACTTTAAGATGGAACGAAAAACCTTTGATATTATTGTAGTTGGGGCTGGTATTGGCGGGTACACCGCCGCGCTCAAGGCCGCCGCCCTCGGAAAGTCGGTAGGCATTGTCGAGGCCGGCCTGGTGGGCGGGACCTGCCTGAACGTGGGCTGTATCCCCACCAAGGGGCTCCTGGAGAGCACCAAGGCCCTCAAGACCATCGAAAAGGCTCCAGGCCTGGGCATTGACACCGCAGGGGCACAGGCGCGCCCTGAGGCCATGGTGGAGCGATCTGATTCGGTCGTGGCGGTTCTCAGGAAAGGCGTGGAGGACCTGCTGGCGCGTGGCGGCATTGAGATTCTAAAGGGGACGGCCAAACTGCTGGAGCCGGGCCTGGTCCGCGTGGCCTCGGAGGCCGGGAAAGCAGAATGCGAGGCCCGGTCCATAATACTGGCGACGGGATCGAGATGGATCGATCTTCCAGGCATCGAGATAGACGGTGACCGGATCATAACCAGCGACCATGCCCTCAGGCTGGTGGGCGCCGGCGAGGACCTGGTGATCGTAGGCGCAGGCGCGGTGGGATGCGAGTTCGCGGAGGTATACAGTGCGCTGGGTTCAAAAATCACCATCGTCGAGATGCTCGACCAGATAGTCCCGGGTGAAGACACCGAACTGGCCAGAAGGCTGGAGGCCGCGCTCAAGCGCAAGGGCATCAAGGTGCTGACCGGCACAAAGGTGGCCGGGATAGATGCGGGCGGTGAACGCCTGGCGGTCCGCCTGGACGGGGCCGATGACATCGTCACGGACCGCGTGCTCATAGGCGTGGGAAGAAAGCCCAACACTGAGGGACTGGGCCTGGAGGACATCGGGGTCGAGTTTGAAGGAAAGGCCGTCAAGGTGGACCCGGGCATGCGAACAAGCGTTCCGGGAGTGTTCGCGGTGGGAGATGTTACGGGCAAGTTCATGCTGGCGCATGTCGCCCTGGCCCAGGGTGTGGTCGCGGGCCGGAACGCCGGCGGGATGGAGTCCGTGATGGAATATGAGGCGATTCCCAGGTGCGTCTATTCGGACCCCGAGCTTGCGGCTGTGGGCCTCACCGAGAGCCGGGCCCGGGAACGGGGAATCGAAGTCTCGGTTCACAAGGTCCGGCTGGGACAGATCGGGCGGGCGCTGACGATGGGCGAGACCTTCGGCCTGGCCAAGATCGTGTATGAAAGCGGGACCGGCAGGGTCCTGGGCTTCCACGCCCTCGGTCCCCACGCGTCCGAGCTGCTTTCCGAAGTGACGCTTGCCATCAGAAAAGGCCTCAAGGTGGAAGATATCGCCGGCACCATACATGCCCATCCCACGCTGTCCGAGATCATCTGGGAATGCGCGGACGGGGCCCTGGGAGACATGAGCAGGCCAAAGTGACTCCGGCCGGGCACCGGGGGCGGGACAATTGCTGCGGCGGATCCGGAACGCCTGCCGCTAAGGCAGCCAGGACGCCGAAGGAGGTCACGGCTTGAGAGGCTTGAGGATCTCGATTCAGCTGGGCGTGCTGGCCTTCTTCCTCTTCCTCGTATTCGCCAACTCCTATCCGTCCGCATTCGGTTATCCGGTGGACCTCTTCATGCGCCTGGACCCCTATGCTTCATTGGCGGCCATGGCCGCAACCAGGAGCCTTATCACAAGGCTCTGGCCAATGCTGCTGGTGGTAGGCTCCGCGCTGGTCCTTGGACGTGTGTTCTGCGGCTATCTCTGTCCCC
>JASFOL010000174.1:0-4563 GCA_050116545.1 bacterium
CTTCACCCAGAGAGTCGCTTCGGACTCGCCGACTATGTCGTCCAGCGTGTACGGCGCCGGGGCGGTTTCAGATTTGAGCCTGGCCAGATCCAGCTCCATGGCCTTGTGTTTGAGTTCTTTCTCCACAACTATGAGTACCTTCCGGGGATCCGATGACTTCTCCACGAAGTAGTCCGCTCCGAGCTTCATGGCCTTGACCACCGTGTCGGCCTCCCCGTATGCAGACAGCATGACCACGCACACATGCTTGTCACGCCTGCGTATCTCCTTGAGGACTTCGAAACCGTCCTTGCCAGGCATCTTGAAGTCAACCAGAACACCATCGGGCTTGACCCTGATGAAGGTCTCAAGAGCTTTCAAGGGATTGCGAAGCGTCTCCACCTCATAGCCGTTTTCCCGGAAGAGCTCGCCGCACCTGTAGATCCACTCCGGTCTGTCATCGATTATCAGGATCTTCTTACCCATTCCTCATCCACCTAACCAGATGCCACCGGGAACCAGACCACGAACCTCGACTTCCTGTCGGGCCCCATCTCGCAGATCAGGTCGCCCCCATTTGCCCTGGCCCGCTTCTTCGAGGAGAAAAGGCCTATGCCGCTGCCGGACTCCTTGGTAGAGTAGAAAGGATCGAATACACGCCCCAGCTCGGTGGCGGGCACCCCCGGACCCGAATCCTGGATGCTCAACACCACCGACTCCGCGCCGCCCCGGTCGCCATCGGTCTCCACGGTTATGTCCACCCAACCGCCTTCGCCGGCTGCATCGATCGCGTTTATCAGAACATTGATCAGGATGCTCTTGACATCCTGCTGGTTGGCGAATACAGGGGGAGGCGTGACCACCAGGCGCTTTCTTATGTTTATCGTCTTGCCCTCGGCATCATCCGCCGTGAGTTTCATGCAGTCCTCCAGAACATCGTTCAAATCCACGATCTCCGGGCTGTTCTTCTTGAGATTCGACGTGTCTATGAGCTCCCGCGCAAGCACGTCCAGCCTCTGAACCTCGGCCCTGAGAGCGTCCATGGTCGACTCGCCGTCGGCGGACTCCACCTTGCCCGAGGCCAGGTTGTCGAGCGAATCGCTTATCCTCATAAGAGGGTACTTGAGATCGTGCGCCAGCTCGCTCACGGTCTCGCCATCGGCCTGCAGCCTGCGGACACTGCCCGCGGCATCCGCCGCCTGCCACATGTGGCGCACGGTCGAAGCCGCCAGACACATGAAGCACGTGTCGTCCGGCTTGAAAGACCCGCCCACGTCGCTGTACGCGCAGAGCATGCCCCAGGAAGATGAGGACAGAGTGACCGGAGCGATCGCCAGCGCGCCGCTCTCCCGGCCCAGCATGCCTGTCTGTTTGATCAGCGACTTGAGACACTTGGCAAGTTCGGTTCCCTCATCCCTTCGCAGGAACGGACACGGTGTCTCACCACCCAGCCGCCTGTGGTCCACAAACTCGTCCCCGCCAACCCCGGGAAAGCGCTCGCAGAAGAGCCTGTGGGATTCATTGCAGGCATCGACCAGAGGCTCGAGGCACTCCGACTGCTCGGCGCGAATGTGCCTGGTCTGCCTCACAGGCAGGCCCGAGCCCCTATACACCTCGCTCAACCAGAGATCCGACCGATTGCCGGAGACCATCCAGAAGAAGCGATCGGCGTGAAGCACCTTGGCCAGCTCCTCAGCCACGATCCCAACCGCGGAGCCCACAGAAGTGGCTGCCGCGGTGCGGAACGCTATCCGGCGCAGGGCCTGGGAGCGGTCACGCTCAAGCCTGAGGTCGGTTACATAGCTGGTTATCGGAAGCGAGAAGCTCAGTTGCGTGCAAAGCAGCTTTATGAGATTGCCGTCCAGAGCAGTGAACTCGTCTTTCTCGCGCCATACCAACATCAGGCCTTTGAAACCCGCAAATGCGAATTCCTCTATCAGCACATTCGGATTCCCGGCTTCTATTTCCCGCCCGGAGCCGTTCCCGACCGCCAGCTTTGCCAGACTGCGCTCTACGATATCCGCAGGAATCACTCCCGAAGGAGGCGCTGTGCCGCTTGAGTAGTAGGTGGTCTTCGAGGTGTCATCGGCGACGGAAATCAGGGCGACGCTCGCGAATTCGGCGCCCAGGACTTCGCGGACCTCCTTGAGGAAAGAGGCGATCACCGACTCGGCGTCCTTGAGCGAGCTTAAGACCAGCCCGGATCGGGCCATTGCCGCCAGGCGCCCAACCGTGTTCTCCAGAAGCACATTGGATTCGGTCAACTCCCGGGTCCTCTCATTGACCATCTGCCGGAGGTTCTGGGTCTGCTCGGCAACCTGCTGGGAGAGCTCCACCACCTCGGTGCGGTACGTGGCCACAATGACGAGCTCTTCAAGCGAACCGTCGGGACCGAGAATCGGAGTATAGGAGGCTTCGACGAAGACGGGCCTTCCGCTGATCTTGCTGGTAACAGTGAGCATCCCGGTCCTGACCACCTTGCGGGTCTCCATCGCCCTGTGGATGAACTCGAGAAGAAGGTCGGCCTCCTCCACTCCCATGCGCACAAAGTCATCGATGTGAACGCCGATCAGGTCCTCCCTGCTTGCCTTGGTGTTCTCAGTGACCACGTGATTCAGGTCCACGATATGGCCCTCGGAATCCGTGACCATCACCAGATCTTCCGAGCTCTCCAGAAGCGCAGCGAACCGCCGGGCGTCGAGGCCTTCCTGATCCCCGACCTCCTGTTGTTCAGACACACTCTCGGCCGTGATCAGGCAGGCTGTCTTGCCGTCAAACTCCATGGGATGGAAACCAAGGTTGGCGACAATCTTCTCGTCACCGGGGAGCGTGAAGGAGAACCTGTCCAACTTCATGAACTGGCGGCGGTCTATCGTGGTCTTGATATATGCAAGCACGCCCGAGTCGCGGACTGCGGGTTTGACGTCATAGATCTTCCGCCCCTCAAAGAAGGTGGGTCCCCTATCGAAGGCCTCGAGCACCGAATCGCTCACCCGGAGCATGGTCAGGTCCCTGTCCACAACCGCATATCCCACCCTGACCGCTGAGAGTCCTTCCATCAACTTGCCGAGGATGGTCTTCTCGGTTGCGTACTTCCTGACATTCTCCGTCAGCTGGTTGCGGGTGGATTCATCCTGGGTCACGTCCATCAGATGGATGAGCACCACCGAGGTGATGTCCCCGATCTCCTTGATCGCATATGCCCTGACCTTGACCACCCTGGTTCCACGGGGACCGGAGATATCGCTCAGGAAACTCGAGTACTCCGATCCGGCCAGGATATCGTGGTACAGGTTCTCTATCATCACCGGAGTCTCCCAGGCAATGGACGTCTTGAGATTCGGTCCGTCCCCTTCTTCCGTCTTGAGCGTGCCCCGCGCCGAGGCGTTCATCGCTATGATCCTGCCGTCTACATGAGTGAAGAACATGGGAGGCCCATAGAGAATGGCGGATTTTCCGAAGAGCTCCAGAGCATTGCCATCGGCCATGGGAAGCGGAATCGATGACATCGCCGGCCTGATGATAAAGAAGAGCCCCAGCGGGCTGCCATCGGCGCTGATAACCGGCCAGGCCTTGACGGATGCGACCAGGATACCGCGGTTCGCTGTGGTCAGGCTGTCTGCGCTGCTGTCCCTGACCTGGTGATGTGCGATCAGGTGCCTCACCTGGGTTTCCAGGATCTTGGCCTGCCTGGATGGATTGCGCTCCGATATGGCCTTCCCGTAGAGATCCTCCGCGGAGGTCTCAAATGTTGTCGAATAGAGCTGGTTGAATTCCCGGAACCTGACCTCGGTATCGAGAAAAGCCGCGGGCCCGTCTATGTCCTCCAGGACCTCCTTGAGAGCCCAGTCAAGATCCCGATCGTTTTCCGAACCCGGTGTCAGGAGGAGCACGAAGCACTGCTGCACTCCCCCGATATCACCCGGACAAAGAAGCAGGTCATAGCGCTTCCGTCTCAAACCCTGGGCACTGAATTCACGTATAAGCCGGGCCTTCTGGCTCTTGAGGACCGATCTTATCTTGTCCTTCAAGACTGCGGGGAAGCCGGGCCTGTCTGAACCGTTGCGGGTGGAGCCAGTACGTGTGGAACCATTGCGTGTGGAACCATTGCGTGTGGAGTCGCCTTGATCGGCGGCCCTGCGAGAGGTCCCATTGCTCGAGGGTCCGGACCCCCTGCCTTGATCGGGCAAGAGGTCCCGCCCCTGGAGATTGGCCGGCCCCACCCTCATCCTCTTATCAATGGTGATGACCGGCACTGATATAAGGTTAAGGACCGAACTCACAAACTCCGGTCCCGCTTTTTCGGTGTCGGGAAACCGAAAAAGCACATCAAGCAAGTTGTTCACGGTACCCCCACGCTCCATGGTATGCAGTAGACTGCATAGTGGGTACAACGATGGCATTATAGACCACTCTTAAACTTAAGTCAAGTCAAAATATGAAAATAGGTGCGATTGAATACTCTGGTGAATCGGCCCGTCGTCGGACCACAGATCCATTGCCTCAGGTGAACAGCAATCCAGAGTCCGGCGTAAACCTGCTCAGATTATCCTGAGTCAATTGTGCAAGACTATGCACAGGTGG
>JASFOL010000175.1:0-4563 GCA_050116545.1 bacterium
CCCTGTTCAGGCTTCGCGTCAGGAAACCCGTCACCTCGGAGACCCTCATGCCTGTGGCATAGGTGAACTCCAGCATGGCCTTGTCACGCACTCCGAGCGGCTTTCCGGTATCAGGCTGGGCCATCAGGGACTCGACCTCTGGAACGGTGAGGCTCTTCGGCACCCTTCTCCACATCTTTGGCAGCACCACGGTGGACGTCGGGTCGGGCCGGTCCGGGAATTCTGTCGACACGAACCTGTAGAACGCCCTTATTGAAGCGATCTTCCGCCTTATCGATGAGGGCGCAAGCCCGAACTCGGCAAGCGATGTGAGAAAGGAGATCACGGCCTCGGCATCCGCCCTCTCCGGCGAGAGTATACCCCTGGAAGCGAGGTACTCGATGTACTGGCTGACGTCCTGCTCATAGGCCTTGACGGTGAGATCGGAAACCGCGCGCTCGGTGTCGAGCCAGTCAACGAACTGCTCTATCATGCCTGGCATATTCACCTACCGGACAGATGTCCTAAAGGAAAGGGTTGAACTTCTTCTCATGCTCGATCGTGGTCTCCGGCCCGTGTCCGGGATAAACAGCGGTGGCCCCGTCGAGCACGCTGATCCGGGTCTTGAGCGTCCGCATCATATCGGAATCCGATCCTCCAGGCAGGTCGGTTCTTCCGATCGATCCCCTGAAGAGTACGTCCCCGGTGAAGAGGAGCGACCCCAACCGGTAGCAAACGCTTCCGCCGGTGTGGCCTGGAGCGTGCAGCACACCGATCCGGGTCCGGCCGATCGTGATCTCATCGGCATCGGCCACTTCCCTGTCGACCGTGCAGTGATTGCGAACCAGGCCCCAGAGGACCGGCGATTCCCCGCTTTCCACTATGTGCCTGTCGGCGGCGTGGATATAGACAGGGCATCCGAAGTGGTCTCTGAGAACTCCCGCCGCATTGGCATGGTCTATATGCCCGTGGGTCAGCAGGATGGCCTCCGGCTTGAGGCCGGCCTGCTTGATGGCATGGACCAATCGCTGGGCCTCATCGCCGGGATCTATTATGGCGGCGCTTCCGTCTTCACCGCACTTGAGGATATAGCAGTTGGCCTGAAGAGGCCCCACCTCAATCGCACGCACTTCGATATCCTGGCTCATGCGCCGAGACCCTCGTCTCCCCCGAGGCCCAGGCTGGACTGGCCGGACTCGAGGCTCAAGAGCCATCGCTTGAAACTCAGGCCCGCGGAGAAACCTCCCAGGCCGCCGTGAGCTCCCACCACCCTGTGGCAGGGAATGAAAATCGGAATGGGGTTTCTGCCCAGGGCATTCCCCACCGCCCTTGCACAATTCGGGTCTCCGAGCTTGTCGGCGATCCAGGCATAGGTCCGGACCTGGCCATAGGGAATCTTGCAGGTTGCCCGCCAGACCTTCCGCTGGAAGGGCGTGGTCCCCCTGAGATCCAGCTTGACCGTGAACTTCTTCTGTTTTGCCTCAAGGTAGCGGACCAGCTCGCGCGCCGCCTGCTCCGCCATCTGCCCACCGTGCTTGATTGTTACCCTGTGCCCGTCATCGAAAAAGCTCTCAACCGCCCTGGTGTCCACCGGCCGCAGGTTGACCCAGAAAAGCCCGCGCGGGGTGCAGCCCAGCCATATCTCACCGATTCGGCTCTTGAGACTCAGCTGCCTGATCTCCAATGCCAATTCGTGTCCCTTTCAGTCTTTCCCGTCCACCGAGAGTTCATCTTTCGCGAGCGCGGCAAGCAGGGCCTCCACCTTCCTGCCGCTCATTCCCCTCACCCGGACCAGCGCCTCGGGTTCAGCCTTCCTGATCCCCTCCACCGAGCCGAACTCGGTAAGAAGCCGCTGGGAAAGCACGCTGCCTATGCCCTCGACATCCTGAAGCATCGACTTCAGGTCGCGCGCCCTTCGTTTCTTCCTGTGATAGTCTACCGCAAACCTGTGGGCTTCGTCACGCACTCTCTGAAGCAGCCTCAGCGCCGGGGAATCATGCGGGATCTGGACCGGGTCGCGCCTCCCGGGCACATAGATCTCGTCCAGGCGCTTGGCGATTCCAATCACAGGCGGCATGTCGTCCTCGCCGGCCCCGGCATACCTGATGCCGTCGATGGCGCTTGAAACCTGCCCCTTGCCGCCGTCAATCAGCACAAGATCCGGCGCGTCCTCCTCTCCGCTCTCAACATGCGACCAGGAACGCATAACCGCCTCGCGCATCATCGCGAAATCATCGGGTCCTTTGCTCTCTTCAATTGAATAGCGGCGGTACATGCTCTTAAGCGGCCGCCCGTTCTTGAAGACCACCCTGGAACCGGCGGGCTCCGAGCCCTGGATATTGGAAATATCGAAGGCCGCGATCAGGATCGGGAGCTCGGGCAGATTGAGCCAGCGCTTCAGCTCCTTGATGGATGCCGCGATCCTGGGCTCCTGCTTCCCGGCAAGGACGCTCTGCGCCAGCAGGAGATCGGCGTTCTCGCCGGCCATTGTGAGAAGGTCTCTGCCCTTGCCGCCCTTGGGGCTCAGGACCTTGACTCGCTTTCCGGTCTTGGCCCTAAGCCACCGCCTTATGAGATCCATGCCCTCAGGGATCTGCTCCAGGAGGATCTCGTCCGGGACGAAAGTGCTCACTCCCAGGTATTGCTCCAGGAAAGCGCGCATGATCTCGCCTCCGGAGACATCGCCCTCAAAGCCCAGCCTGAAAACCTCCTTGCCCAGAAGCTTCCCCTCACGGACCTTGAGCACGCAGGCAATGGCCTTACCATCGCCGGAACGGACCGCGATTATGTCCCGGTCTCTGGCGCCGGGTGAGACCACCACCTGCCTCTCCCTGACTTTCTCGAGAGCGTTAAGCGTGTCTCTCAGCCTGGCCGCCTCCTCGAACCTCAGCCTGACCGCCTCTCGCTCCATCCTGGAAGTGACTTCCTTGATCAGATCGGTCATCCTTCCCGAGAGGTACTGACACACCTGGTGGATCAGGGCCTTGTAGGCCGCCGAGGACACGTCTCCGCGGCAGGGCCCGAGGCACTTGCCTATATGATAATTGAGACATCCGCGATCCGGACGCTTCAGCGGCAGCTTCCGCTTGCAGGTCCTTATCTTGAAAACATCGGTCAGAAGCTTGAGACTCCTTCTCATAGCCTTGGCGTCGGTATAGGGACCGAAGTATCGTGAGCCGTCATGCTTCAGGGTCCGGGTCGGAAATACCGTCGGGAAAGGCTCCCGGGTCGTCACCTTTATATACGGATACTTCTTGTCGTCCTTGAGATTCACATTGTAGCGCGGCCTGAAATGCTTGATCAGATTGTACTCCAGGATCAGGGCCTCGACTTCGGAGAGTGTGACTATGAAATCGAGATCATGGGTGCGGCTGACAAGGACTGCAGTCCGGGGATGCTCGGGCGCCGTTTCCCGGAAATAGGAGAGCACCCGGGAGCGCAGGTTCTTGGCCTTGCCCACATAGATGACCTTGCCGTTGCGGTCCTTGAAGGTGTAGACACCGGGGGACCTTGGCAGATTGGCTAGCTTGTCTTTGAGGTTCTTGGTCATCTGAGTTCTGTTTTCCCGGGCCTCGAGCGCTTCACAAGCATGCCCCATAGAAAGATAACTTCCCTGACCTTGAAGAGAAAGCCAAGGCCGAGGAAGACAAGCGTGCCCGCGGCGATCGATGCGCAGACCTGAGCGATCTTTCCGAAGATATTGGTGGCAACCGGGTCAAGGCGGACAGAGATCAGGTAGATCACCGCGCCCATGACCAGCGAAACCATCAGGACCTTTGCCACCGCCCACCAGATCTCACCCGAGCGTATGTCTCCCAGCCGCCGCCTGAGCAGAAAGCAGAGCATCGAGAACCCCGCCACGGCCGAAAGCGCCGTTGCAAGCGCAAGCCCGGCCAATCCCATCTGCCGAACCAGGATGATGTCCAGGGTGATATTGAGTGCGACCGTCAGGATGGCCACCTTCATCGGGGTCACGGTGTCCTTCATCGAGTAGAAGGCCTGCACCACGGCCTTGGTGCCGCCATATGCGAAGAGCCCCATCGCATAGTAGAAAACCGCGCTCGAGGTCATGGGGGTCGAACGCGCAGCCGTGAACTCGCCCCGCTCGAAGAGTAGCCTCACTATGGGGGTCGCGAGTATCATCACGCCGATTGCCGAGGGAATCAGAAGCGCCATGATAAGGCGAAGCGAAAAGGCGAAGTCCTCCACCAGCCTGGTCCTGTCCTCCTGCGCCGCGTGGGCCGACAGCGCGGGAAGCGCGGCGGTGGTTATCGCCACACCGAATATCCCCAGTGGCTGGATGGCTATCCTGTTTCCGAGCCTCAGGGCAGTCACGCTACCTTCGGGGAGTGTTGTCGCGAGCAGGGTGTCCACCAGGATATTGACCTGCGTCACCGTGAAGGCCAGCATGCCGGGAAGCATCAGCTTGCCCACCCACTTGATCGCCGGGTCCTTGAAGTCCGCATCAAACCGGAAGCGGTGGCCTGTTCTTCTGAGTAGCGGGATCTGAATCGCGATTTGCATGAGCCCGCCGGCAAGGGCTCCGACTGAGAAAAGCGTCACCGCCCACTCCCCCAGCTCGGC
>JASFOL010000176.1:0-4548 GCA_050116545.1 bacterium
CACGGTTGCGGAGGAGCTCAGCCTGAATTTCCTGCCGATATCCCGGTATGACGGGAAGCGGTCCCGCTTCCTGATGGACGATACGATGTAGTCCAGTATTTCCCTCTGTCTCTTGGTTAGCGACCTCATCTTTACCTCCTGTTGTCAATATACCAAACACTTGTTCGGTAGTCAAGCTTTTTTTGAAAAAGGGGAAAAAGGGTGATAGACACCTATTTTAGGCGGGTCCGGCGCCTATTTGGAAAAGGGGACAGCGTCCATTTCGGCGGATCGGATACCTATTCGGGTAAGGTCAAGAGGCGTGGCCGGGCCAGGCCGGCAGCGGATGAAGAGATGGATGGACACGGGAGCGAAACCAGGGGGCGGCCAAATTCAAGAACTAGTACCTGACCCCAAATTTGAATTCAAGAATCGGTACCTGACCCCAAAATTGAATTTGGGTTAGAGGCCGCGGGCGATCGCGACGGCGCTCGCGACCCAGCAGCAGGCCACGAGCCCCACCGAGCCCAGATAGTAGGCCATGGGCCTGTGGAGCTTCAGGGCGAGAAGCCTGCTCTCCAGCCTCTCCCCCACGCTGTAGCCCACGGGGAAGAAGAACGCTCCCATGGCAGCCCAGATCAGGCCCTCGGCCAGCGTGAAGGCCGCAAGACCTCCGGGCCGGTTGAACGACATCAGATAGCGGCAGGGCGCCGCGTGCATGCCTATGAAGTAGAAGCTCGTGGCGGCCAGGAGCCCGGCCGAGAATCCGGCTGCTGCCCGGGGCGCGACTCCGCGCTTAAGATGCCTTCCCGCTACCGCGACGCTTCCTGCAAGCGCGCCGCCGCCTAAGGTCATCGCCAGGCAGGAGTTGGCCTTGCACATGAATGGCACCTGAAGGATGGGCACGGCGAGCTGCCTCACGGCAACGGCCACGAGCGCTATCGCGATAAGCGGGAGAGCCTTCCTGTAAACGGCATAGGCAACGGCCATCGTGCCTATCCCGAGACCGGTCATAAGGTCGCCCTTGTACGGGATCGAGGCAGCTTTCATGCCGCCGCCAAGGACCACTTCGAAGAAACCCCAGATCGATCCCAGCAAAAGGATGCCGATCAGCATGTCCCGTTTCTTGATCTCCATTTCATCACTCCTGCGCATCGCCGATTCTGTTGAGGCCGCAACTTCCGCACGGTTGCCCTGACACATGTGCAATGACACTGTGGGATTCTACACCGCCGGCCGGAATATGTCAACCGGATGTCCGCCGCGGATGGTTTCCGCATAGAGATCTCAACCGCGCAAGGTCTTGAAGATGTCCCCGGCGATTGTCTTGGAATTGCTGCGGCCGGTTATGTCAAGCCACGTGATCTCGATGTCCTTCCTGAACCAGGTCGTCTGGCGCTTGGCGAAGTGCCGGGTATTTCGCTTGATCAGACTCACGGCCCTGTCCAGCGCGACCGAGCCTTCCAGGTGCGATATCAGCTCGCTGTATCCCAGGCTTCCCTTGACGGGCCTGGCCTTGGCGTAGCCGCGCCCGACGAGGCCCTTGACTTCATCCAGGAAACCCCGGTTCATCATTTCGTCCACCCGTTTTTCGATCCGGGTGTAGAGCTCTTTCCGTGCGCGCGAGAGCCCGAACTTGACATGCGGTATATCTATGGGCTCGGCCGACTTCTCCAGCTCGCTCATCGGTGTCCCGGTCTTCTGGTGAACCTCGATTGCCCGAATCACCCTGGCAAGATTCTCGGGGTCTATCTGGGCGGCTTTCACGGGATCCACGTCGACCAGCATTCGCCAGACATGGTCCTTTCCCTTCCTCTTTGCCTCGGACGTGAGCGTCCTTCGCAGTTTGGGATCCCCCGCGGGCCCTTCGAAGATGCCCTCGGTCAGAGCCTTGACATAGAGGCCTGACCCCCCGACCGCCAGCGCCGTCTTGCCGCGGCCGAGGATGTCTCTTATCACCCGGCGGGCTTCCACCTCGAAGCGCTTGCATGAGTACTCCTCATCCGGTTCGGCCACGTCGATCATGTGATGAGGAATCCCTCCGCGCTCTTCCATAGAAGGTTTTGCGGTGCCGATGTCCATCCCGCGGTAGAACAGACGCGAATCCGCGGATACGATCTCGGCATTAAGCCTCCCGGCAAGGCTTATGCTGACGCCCGTCTTTCCCACGCCGGTCGGTCCGACAAGGACTATGAGGTTCACAGCGGCATCTGCGGGGTTCTCAGTCATCACCTTCTCAGGAACCTGCGTTCGATCTCTTCCCATGAGAGCCTGATCATGGTCGGGCGCCCGTGAGGGCAGGCGAAGGGCATTCGGGACTTGAAGAGCCGGTCTATCAGGGAGCGGGTTTCCTCGGCCGATAGCTTGTCCCCGGCCTTTATGGCGGCCTTGCAGGCATAGGCCGCCGCGAGAAGATGATGCATGTCGGGCGACTCGGACCGCGTATTGATCACCTCGTCCACCAGCTCGGTGAGGATGGTCTTTCTCAAGGCCTCCTTTATACCCGCCGGCACCGCCTCGATCACATAGGTCCGCCGTCCGAATTTCCTCACGTCGAAACCCATCTTGCGGATATCATCCAGGTGCTCGTCGATCAGCTCCTCCTCCTCGGGGCTCACCTCGGCCGACTCGGGAAAGAGAAGCTTCTGCGCGACAGGCTCCTCCCCATCCAGCCTGGTCTTGGCCTCTTCATAGAGCACTCGCTCATGCGCCGCATGCTGGTCCACCAGATAGAACTCCGCGTCGGACTCGGCCAGCACATAGGAGTTCTTGATCTGGACGATGGGAACAACACCGCTCTCGGACTCGATCCGGGGCGGTTTGTAGGCGGCGGGCCTTGGCTCGCGCGCCAGAACGTCTCTGGCATCCCGGAGCGGTATGTGCTGGGAGAGGACGGCCGGGCTTTCTCCGGAAGATGCGACTGGCCTCGAGATCAAGGGCGGTATCATGCGCCTCGTGGTGAGCGCGCTCTGGACGGCCCGGAACACGAAGCTCTTGACCTCGCGCTCGCGCTTGAAGCGCACCTGTTTCTTGGTGGGGTGCGTGTTGAAATCCACCTCGGCCGGATCGATCTCGAGAAGCACCACGCCCATGGGGTAGCGTCCGCGCTTAAGCGTGTTTCCATAGGCCGCGCAAATCGAGCCCAGGATCGGCCGGCTTTCCACGGGCCTTCCGTTCACGAAGATTGAGGTCTGGCCTGTGGTGCCCCTGGCTTCCTCGGGCCGTGAAAGAAAACCCGCCAGCTGGATATACTCATCGGAGAAGTCAATCGGAAGCGAATTCTCACCGAAGGACTTGCCCAGGATTCCACCGATGCGCTCCTCAATGGAGTCGGCGACGGGAAGGCTGAGGATGGTCTTCTTGTCGCGCACGAGCTTCATCGATATCGCATAGCGGCTTATGGCATTGGTCGCAAAGGTGCGCGTGACGTGCCTGATCTCGGTGGCTCTGGTCTTCAGGAACTTGGCGCGGGCCGGCGTATTGAAGAAGAGATTGGTGACCTTGATCGTGGTGCCCACAGCGCGCGAGGTCTTGTCCTTCTCCTCGAGCGTGCCGCCTCTTAGCACCAGCCGGGTGGCAAGCTCCTCCCCGGGGGTTCGCGTTGTGATCTCAACTTCCGAGACCGCCGCGATGCTGGGAAGCGCCTCACCCCTGAAACCCATCGTGGTGATGCGGTCAAGGTCGCTGGCTTTCGAGATCTTGCTGGTCGCATGCCGCTCGAAGGCCAGGAGCGCGTCCTCCTCGGTCATGCCGCTGCCGTCATCGGTGACCTTGATCAGTTCCCGCCCGTCCCCTTTCACCTCCACCGTGATGCTCCCGGCTCCGGCGTCGATTGCATTCTCGATCAGTTCCTTCACGACCGAAGAGGGCCTGTCGACCACTTCGCCCGCCGCGATCAGGTTGACCAGTTTGGGCGGGAGGATCTCAATCTTCCCCATCTTGCTCCTTCGCTCCGCCTGAGGCCATCTTGCGCAGGAAGTCTATTTCTTCCAGGGCCTCCAGCGGTGTCATGCTGTCGGTGTCCAGTGCCAGCAGGCGCTTGGTGATCTCCTTCTCGCTTTCCCAGAGCGAGAGCTGAATATCGCCCGAGACCGGCGAGTGCTCTCCCCTTGCTATCCGGGGTATGTCCCCGATGCTGTATTCATCCTCTTCGAGATTGGAAAGGATCTCTTTGGCCCGCTCTATCACAGGGTCTGGCAGCCCGGCCAGCCGTGCCACCTGGATCCCGTAGCTCCTGTCGCTTCCTCCCTCGACGATCTTGCGCAGGAATATGATTCTATCACCATATTCCTTGACTTGCACGTTGAAGTTCCTCACCCGCGGGAGTATGCCGGCCAGGTCGGTGAGCTCATGGTAATGGGTCGCGAAGAGGGTCATCGGCCGCACCTTGTCCTGGTCGTGGAGATACTCCACCACCGCCCAGGCTATCGAGAGGCCGTCGAAAGTGGAGGTCCCGCGCCCGACCTCGTCCAGGAGGACCAGGCTTCGCCCGGTGGCATTGTTGAGGATATTGGCGGTCTCTATCATCTCCACCAGGAAAGTGCTCTGTCCGCGGGCGACCCTGTCCGT
>JASFOL010000177.1:0-4547 GCA_050116545.1 bacterium
TCCAGAGGGAAAAACTCAGGGGCCAGAACTTCGCCAAGCTGCCTGTCACGGCGCTTCATGAAGCTTATCCGGGGCATCATCTCCAGCTGGTATGGGCCAACCGGCAAAAGTCGATTCCGCGGCGCATGGGCTCATACCTTTCGACTTTCTTCATCGAGGGCTGGGCATTCTACTGCGAGGAACTGATGGAGAAGCTGGGATACATCTCAAGTCCCGTCCAGCGCCTCGGGCGGCTGAAGGACCAGCTCTGGCGTGCGGCCAGGATCATCCTTGATGTTTCGCTTCACACCAGGGGAATGAAGGTCGAGGAGGCTGTTGACTTCCTGGTGGAGAAGTGCCAGCTGGAACCGTCAAATGCGCTTGCGGAGGTCCGCCGCTATACCGGCGCGCCCACGCAGCCCCAGTCTTACCTGATGGGGAAGCTGGCAATCCTGGATCTGGTGGCCGATTACCGGAAAGCCAATCCTGATATGTCGCTCAAGGAGATGCACGACAGTATCCTGGCCTGCGGATCGCTTCCACCCAAGCTCATGCGCAAACGCCTCCTGCAGAATGGGTAAATAGGTGACAGGCACCAATTACCAAAAGGGGACAGTGCCCCGAAATAGGTGACAGGCACCAATTTCCAAAAGGAGACAGCGCACCGGGTATTTGCGTGGTCAAAAAGGGGCGCTGTCCCTTATTTGGATGCAACTTTTCCGGCCGGCTACATTTCCTCGTACTGGATGAAGGCCAGGAACGCGCCCTGGGGGTCTCTCAGCACACAGAAACGCCCGGTCTTGGGTATGTCAGTGGGCGGAACGATCACGCCTCCACCCATCTCCTTGGCCTTGGCGGCCACCGCGTCCACGTCCTTCACCGTGATATAGGACGTCCAGTGAGGCGGGACCCCGGGGGGCAGGTCCTTGACCATCGGCATCATGCCGCCTACCGCCTGCTCTCCCGCCTTGAACACGGTGTATGTCCCGCCTTCGCCCATGGGCATGTCCTGATAGGTCCACCCGGTAAGCGCGCTGTAGAACTTCTTTGCCGCCTCGACGTCGGTGGTCATAAGCTCGCACCAGCTCAAATCCCCGTGATTCTTGAATCTCTCGTCCATCGCGCTATCCTTTCGTCAGGAACATCCCGGTTCGAATACGTCCTGATCCCAAAACGCTCCAAGTGCTTGCTGGTCTTTTGCATCAATATGCTCTAATGTTGCATGTCATGATGCCAACTGTCCACGATCAAGCTCGCTCCCACAGCACCTTCTTCAATATCTCCTCCTTTCAGGTCCTTGCCATGTTCCGCAGGGGCATGTTTTACAGTTATCTATCCATCTATTTGAGATTCTATTTGGGCCTGAGCGTTACCGAGACCACCTTCTTTGCCTTCTTTCCGATGCTTATCAACATCATCTTCCAGACCTTCGTATGGGGCCCGATGTCGGACCGGTACCAGAAGCGCAGAACCCTGATCATCCTGGGAGAAGTGCTGGCCGCTCTGATAACCGTGGCCGTCTGGTATGTGCATACGCTTCCGGGAAGCACCCGTGCCGCGGGCTATGTGATCATCCTCGGACTGGTTGTGGTGGAGGTCTTCTGGTCGATGTCCAATGTCGCCTGGAGCGCCTTGATCTCGGATCTATATCCCGAGCACAGGCGCGCCGGCGTGCAGGGCAGGCTCTCAAGCGTGGGCGCGCTGGGAAGGATCATGGGTGTGTGGATAGGGGGGATCGCCTATGACGGATTCTCGCGCTACTATGAGGGCTGGGGTTTTCACAGCGGCCTGCTGTTCTTCGTGGCATCAGGCGTGATGCTGCTCTCGACCATTCCGATGTTCTTTGTGCCCGAAGGCGGAATCAGGCTGCCGGCTGGTGAGAAACCCGGGGCTGCTTTGCCCCGTGGCGAATCATCGGCTGCGGACGTGCCGAAGACTGCATCCGCGGGTGGATATTCCAGGAAGTTCATCATGTTCCTGCTCGCCATGGTTCTGATCAATTTCGGAAGGAACAGTGTCGCGGTCACCAAGGCCCAGTACCTGGTACTGGAAGAGGGCTTCAATGTCTCCAGCAGGCTCTTGAGTCATATCGTGAACGTGCAGTCCCTGGCCGTGTTCATTCTCGGCCTGATGATGGGATGGCTTTCCACGCGCTACCGGGACGACAGGATACTGCTCTGGGCAGCGGGCATTTCGACGGTGGGCCTCCTCGGCTTCGCCTTCACCGGGTCACTGGCGCTCGTCTTTGTCTGCAATTTCCTCTCCGGAGCCGCATTTGTCATTATCAGGTCTTCATCCTATGCATATGCATCCAGGTTGATCCCTGCCATGAGCAGGGGGCGCCAGTTCGCCCTCTTCAATGCGACCTTCTTCCTGAGCTGGGGAACCGCCGGGACTTTGGTAACCGGTCCGATAGTGGACTCCCTCGTCAGGTCGGGATCCACGGAGGAATATGCTTACAGGGTGTCCTTCTTCGCCGCAGCCGTTCTCGTGATGATTGGAATTGTGGTTCTGGCCCTGGTCAGCAGGATAGAAAAACCCGAGATTGAAGCCTGACCTGGCCGATCCCCGTGTTAGTCTCGCGCGCGGGGGTGGCTTCTGCCGGCCATTGGTTTCCCATCGGCACCTGAGAGAGTGGTCACGATAATGCCGGAGTCGGCCCGGCGCCTCATGATGGCTGCCGGAGCGGCCGCGGCAGTCGGTTCGACGGAGTAGCCCGTTCTGCCAACCTCCTCCCGCGCCGCCTCTATTTCGGCATCTTCTACACTGATGAAGCTGCCGCCTGACCCGGTGACGGCTTCGAGGATCTGCTTTCCCCGGAGAGGGGCGGCGACCGCTATTCCATCCGCTATTGTTGCCCCGGTTGGGACGGGCCGGGGTTGGTCCCAACCATTTTCATAGGCCCTCGCAATCGGATTGCACTTCGATGACTGCACACCTATAAGCCTGGGAAGCATGCCGATGAATCCCGCGGCCAGCAGTTCCTTGAAACCCGTGAAGGCTCCGAGCAGGAGGGTGCCATTCCCCACGGGAAGCACAACCGAGTCCGGAGCGCGCCACCCGAGCTGCTCACAGATCTCATAGGCGAAGGTCTTGGTACCCTGAAGGAAGTAGGGGCTCCAGACATGGCTGGCATAGTACGTGGATTCGGCGGCCTCCAGGGCGGCGGCAGCGGTGTCCTCCCGGTCTCCGGCGACTGTTCTCACTTCGGCGCCATGGGATCTTATGAGGGCGACTTTGTCCGGCCGCGCGGCCTCGGGCACGAAGACCGCACACTCGATGCCTGCCCTTGAGCAGTAAGCGGCAAGCGCGGAGCCGGCATTGCCGGAAGAGTCCTCCACTACCCTCGTGACCCCGATTTCCTTTAGCCTGCTCACCAGGACCGAGGCGCCCCTGTCCTTGAAGGAGCCGGTCGGACACAGATGATCCAGCTTCACCTTCACTCTGTTGCCATCCAGGACCAGATCGGCAAGAGGCGTGAAGCCCTCGTCTAAGGAGACAATGTCAGAGTCGTCTCTTATCGGGATTGCCTTACGGTAGCGCCAGAGACTGCGCGGCCCGGTCGCGATTGCCACAGGATCGAAGTTCGGCTCGAATTCAATATCGAGGTATGAGCCGCAGTCGCATTTCCAGCGCGGATCGTCCAACTCGTACTTCGCGTCGCACATGCCGCAGTACAGATGACCCATGAACATCCTCCCCATGAGATGCTACCCCACCCCTCCCACGAAATTCAAGAAAGGGGTCAGGTACCGATTCTTGAATTCAAGAATCGGTACCTGACCCCAAAATTGAATTTGGGTTGTTTTTCCGGGTTGTTCTCCTCTATTGCATGCGGACGACTTTGGCTGTTCCGACAGAGCGGTTGTCCACCGTCACCCTCATGAAGTAAATGCCCGCGCCCGCCGGTGCGCCCTGAGCATTGGTGCCGTCCCAGACTATTTCATGCCTGCCTGGCGGGAGCTGGCCGCTGTAGACGGCCTTTACCCTGCGGCCGGCTATATCATAGACATGGGCTTCAACCGCACGGCTGGTCTTGCCGGCCGGCGATGCCGCAAGGTAGAGAGGCACCCTGGCGCCGGCCATGGTGGGGCTGGGATATGCCTTGTAGAGCCTCACCATATCAGCATCTGGCAAATCGCCTACGCCGGCCAGGCTGTCGGGATCGGGCCTGCCGTCATTGTCACAGTCCACCAGCATTTCGAGGAAGTTGTCTATGGTGGGCAGGCTGGCGGAGATATTGTTGGGCGCCGAATCTCCACCCAGCTCTCCGTCGGGTTCAGGGTCCCAGCATACAGATGCCGCGAAGCCGACCGTGGTTCCCGGAGGCACCAGGCCCGGACCCAATCCATAGAGCGCGTCCCAGGGTATGGCCAGCTCGCTTCCGCCTTCGTATTCATAGACATGCATGGGATCAAAGGCCATCACGATCTGGGAGCTTATGTCCTCGCTTGTGGAATCACTCGTGAACTTCCACATGCTCTCGGAATCGAAAGCTCCCTGATGCTGGTAAGCTCCATAATGGAAGTCAGGCTTGAAACCGGAAGCCGTGAACGTGGCCCCGCGCT
>JASFOL010000178.1:0-4525 GCA_050116545.1 bacterium
GAGCCCTGAGGCATAAGTGGCAACATAAGCATAATCGCCAGATATGATCACATCTTCGGTAAGGCCCGGAGGGTCATAGCTTGATGCAAAAACCGGGATGGTTGGATCGCTTATGTCGATAATCTGCAGGCTCGAGTAGTCAGCTACATAGGCATAATCGCCAGAGATATCGACCTTCGAGGCATTACCTGGCGTGTCGTAATTACCCGCAAGGGAGAACTGAAACGGATGCAGCCTAATATCTCCGGCAGACGTGTCCCAGAGCGCCGTAGTGTTCGAAACATCGCAGTACTGCTTAGAGGTGAAGTCCTCCGTGTACGTGTCCGCCAGAGCACCCCCCGAGCTCAAGAGAAACCCCAGCGATGTCAAACAAATTGCTAACAAGATCACACGCCGCTCTTTAGACATAATACCCCCCTCAGTATTACGAGTGGCAGCAGAACTCCTGGCTCTGTATCAGCTCAATTACAGTATATCATCGATCTTTACATTATGTCAACATGGCGGATAGTCTCATGAATGGCCTGTGGCCCAGTGGATCACACATCCAGGGGAATTAATACCTTACCCTGGTATTCGAACTGGATGTGGATGATATCGATAGGTGGGAAACTCCTCTTCTGGTGAGCAAATCCAGCCCCCGCTACCAAACTGAAACCTTGAATCAAGGCAGAGGCATGTTACCGTTTCTACAGTAGATGACCAGTAGGAGGAGGTGGCGTACGTGACTGAGAACCCCTTGAATGTGATTGGGAAGCTCGATCCGGAGCTTCTCAAGCTGGCACAGGATTCCGGCAGGGCCGCCTTTGCGGACGGCTCGCTCCCAAAGAAGACCAAGCTTCTTATCGCGATGGCCCTGGATGCCGCCCACGGCGCGGTCGGCGGGGTGAGATCGCTGGCCCAGCAGGCCATGGAGGCCGGAGCCACGAAAGACGAGGTGGCGGAGACGCTGATGGTGACCAACTATGTCTGTGGGGTCGGAAGCGTGTATACCGCCGCCCATGCCCTGAAGGATTTGTTATAGGTTGCCCACTGCCATGGAGCATGGTGCCGGCCACGTAAGAGCAGCGGCCGGGCAGCCAGCGAGACCGGGATCGAACCCGCTGCGCTCACCTCTTCCGGCGAACCGGCCGGCGGCTCATGCTGCGCTTGTGACGCGAGAGCCGCTTCTGGAAAGGAGTCAGCTCTCCCGTCAGAAACTGCTTACCCGGGATTTCGGGATGCTCAGACAGTGATATGGAGATCTTGATCAGCTTCTCGATATTCCGTACATCGCTTCCCTGGTCAGGGGTGGCCAGTGAAATCGCCTTGCCCTCCATGCCTGCCCTTCCGGTCCGGCCGATCCGGTGAACATAGCTTCCGGGTTCATCGGGCAGGTCATAGTTGACGACCAGCTCGATACCTTCAACATCTATTCCCCTGGCAGCGATATCGGTGGCCACCAGGATTCTGTATTTGCCGGACTTGAAACCGTTCAGCGCTTCGCGCCGTTGCGGCAGCGTGCGGTCGGAGTGGATCTCGGCCGCTGCGAAGCCCGCCTTCTTAAGCGTTCGTCTCACCCGCTCGGCGCCCCTCTTGGTCCGCGTGAAGATCAGTACCGAACCCCTGTACTGCTCGAGCAGCTTCTCAAGGAGAGCCCCCTTGAGCTTCTTCTCCACCACAAATACCTCGTGGGATACGCCCTCGGCGGCCGTGCCTGAAGGCGCAATCTCGGTTCGCACCGGCATCCTCATGTGAGCCGAAGCGATCTGCACGATCGCCGTCGGCATGGTCGCGGAGAACAGCATGGTCTGGCGCTTCTTAGGAACCAGCCTGATTATCTTCTCGATCTGCGGAGCGAAGCCCATGTCCAGCATTCGGTCGGCCTCGTCGAGCACCAGAACCGTGACATCATTCAGCTTCACGAATTTCTGGCCCATGAGATCGATCAGCCGGCCCGGGGTGGCCACTATGATGCGGGGCTTTCGCTTGAGCGCGGTAATCTGTTTGCCCATTCTCTCCCCGCCGATCAGCACGGCGGTTGCCATGTGGAAAGCCTGTGTAAACGGCAGAAGAGCGGCTCTTATCTGGATCGCCAGCTCTCTGGTGGGTGCAAGCACCAGGCCCTTTCCACTGGTCTGGTTCAGACGCTGGATCATCGGGATGCCGTAGGCCAGGGTCTTTCCCGTCCCGGTCTGGGCTATGCCCACGATATCCTTGCCATCGATCCCAAAGGGTATGGCCTTGTGCTGAATGGGCGTCGGCGTGCTATAGCCTATCGATTCGATCTTATTGAGAAGCTTAGGTGCTATTCCAAGTCCATAGAAATTGTCATGACGCGGATTCACAATGAGTCTCCCTGAATGGTCCGGCCCCACGCCGGAACCTCATAAGCGTATGGGGTATGTTAGCACGTCAGGCGACCGTGCTCCAAATGCATAATTAAGATCGACCAGGATCGACGCGGGTGTGGAGGTGTTGATCGGCGCCGGTCCGCAAGTGCTGATCGCCCCGGTCCGGAAGTGTTGATCGGCGCCGACCTTTGACATATACTGCGATTCCCGGTGATGGTGGCGGGCCCGGGGTGAACGGTGGACTGGATACAGTGAAGCAGATTCAGGCTGGCAGCCGGATGCAAAGAACAACCAGGAGCTGGATTGATCTTCTGGGCTGGAATGACATGGCAAGGGGCCTCCCCTCGGTGATCAAAGCCATGGCCGGCAGGCCTGTACCCTTGAGGGTTACCCACTGCATCACCTACCGCTGCAATCTCGACTGTGCATATTGCTCCAGGCATGATATCCCCGGAAGCGAGCTCTCAACTGAGCAGATCAAGCAACTCCTCGCGCTGTTCAGAGATGCGGGGACCCTCTTCTGGAGTTTCAATGGCGGCGAAGCGCTGGTGAGGGACGATCTCGGAGAGCTCCTCACTGCCGGTAGGAATCTGGGGATCACCATGTCCTTCGCTACAAACGGTGTCCTCATACCTGACAGGATCGACGAAATCAAAGATGCAGAGATGGTAAGTGTCAGCATCGATGGCCCCGGGGATGTTCAGGATGCGGTCCGGTCGTCCAGCTATGGCGCCGTGATCAAAGGCCTGGATGCCATGGTTGCCAGGGGTATCCGGTTCAATCTCTTCGCCGTCATAGGAAGCCACAATCTCGACAGCCTGAATCATGTGATAGATCTCGCCGGGCATTACGGCACTGCCGCCTTTTTCCAGCCCATAAGGATTCAGAAGGAGGACCAGACCGGGAATGCCAGGTCCTTCTTCCCGGAGGTGGAGAGGATGCGGGAAGCGATGGTATACCTGATAGATGAAAAGAGAAGAGGCCGCCCGGTCGCATCATCCTTCGAATATCTCGAGAGCATCCGCGAGTGCTGGCCAGACAGGATGCCTCCTGTAAGGTGCTATGGCGGAAGGCTCTTCTGTTTCATAACACCCGACGGATTTGTCACGCAGTGCTGTGATACCCTGGCCTCGGCAGCGGCCGATAACAGGCGGAACATCATGACCCATGGGATCGCCGCCATGGAGAGTATCCCGCCTCTTGAGTGCGCAACCTGCTATTCCAGTCTCCCGCTCGAAGCCAATCTCTTCTTCTCCAATCTCAGGCGAAATCCGTTGGGGGCCGTTGGAAAAGCTATTCGGGGCGCTCTTGGGGTTTAGTCGCGATCGTCATGAGGTTGAGCCCGAGCATGAACCGCTCTTCCGATGAGATCCGGAAACCGGCCCCTTTGAGGAGCCGGTGGACCTCCCCACGCGAGAGGCCGTGGAGCTCCCCGGGACCCATCCCGCGCTCCATCTGATCCGCGTCCCAGGGCTTGCGTGCGAAGTGCCACACCCTGCCGACGGGCGCCGGGATCATGGTCACTATGATCCTCCCTCCTGACCTTAGAACCCTGTAAGCCTCCGCCAGGGCATCCGCGCGGTTGGGGATGTGGTTGAGGGCGGCGACCACGGTCACGGTGTCGAACTCTCCGTCTTCGAAGGGCAGGTCGCCCGCATCCTCGACCACCAGATCAACATCGCCCCACTGGTACACATCTACTCCCGTGCCCTCGCCGGTGTAGGCTTTTACAAGCTCATTCAGGCCGCAGCCGACATCCAGCAGCCTGCCTCTGATGTGGGGGAGCACGACGCGCGTGCGCCAGGCAATCACAAACCTTCCGATTCTATCTCTCATCGGAGCCCACCGGCTTTGCGGCCCCGACCTTCTCGTGACCCTGTCACGACCTCCCTGGTGGATCTAAGCACTTCGTGAATCGAGGAATAGGTGAAGCGGGCGTTTCTTCCGGCGACCTTGAGGTTCTCGAAACCGGCCAGATAGTCCAGCAACTTCCGCGTCTTCTCCTCGGTGCCAACAAGCAGCACCGGATAGGCATACTCCATCCTCCTCACCTCGGAGTCGATCAGCTGATCGCTCCTTATCCATCCCAGGCCCGAGAGCTGTGAGAGGACCATCGAGACCAGCCGGTCATCGTCCATTCTCCAGTGGCCGTCTCCGGCGTCACAGGCGATCTCCACAACCACCGAGGTCTT
>JASFOL010000179.1:0-4509 GCA_050116545.1 bacterium
AGCAGAAGTCAAGCCGGGGCTGTCCCAGCCTGGCCGTATCGCCCTTATAAGCCATGTAGCCTGCCAGCGCCGAGCATCTGTCACCTATGATCCCATCCATGGCTCCGCAGGTCACAAGAGCCGACACCTCATCCTTATTGGCCGCCACCCGGGCCAGGAAATCCGAGAGTGTCCGGAAGGGTCTCTGCTTCCGCTCATTGACGATCCGCTCAAGGGTGTGCCGGCCGAGATGCCCTATCGCTCCCAGTCCGGTGCGGATCGCGTCTTCCTCTATGGCGAAGTCACTCCCGGATTCATTCACGGACGGCAGCAGCACCCGGATTCCGAGCCTGCGGGCCTCATTGACATGCGCCCAGGTGGGATACATCCCGGCATGGTTTCTCAGGCAGGCCGCGTAGAACTCCAGCGGGAAATTGGCCTTGAGATAGGCCGAGGCATAGGCCAGGACGCCATAGGACGCCGCATGGGCCTTGGGGAAACTGTAGGCCGCGAAGCGGCGGACCTGGTGCCAGGCATCGGTCGCCTCCCCGCGCTCCATCCCGACGGTATCGGCCAGGAACATGAACTTGCGTTCGAGCTCGCGCTCACTCAAGTCCCCCTGCTTTATCTCGCGTCTCAGGATATCGGCCTCGGCCAGGCTCACGCCGGTGGCGCTGCTTATTATCCGCATCACGTCTTCCTGATAGACCGGAGTATGATAGGACGTGCCACGCCTGCCGCTATTTCGGGAGGGGGACTCTTCATTGAAGCGGCGTTGTATGAAGCGTTCCTTCATCCCTCCCGCCGAGGGGCCTGGCCTCACCAGTGCCAGGGCAAGCGTGGCATCGTCCTGATCTTTCGCCTTGAGCATTGCCAGGAGATTGCGCATGGCCGGGGACTCCAGCTGGAAGCAGCTCAGGGTCCTGCCCCCGGCGATCAGCTTCCTGGTGGGGACATCCTCCGGCTCTATCGTGACCTTCACGTGACGTTTGCTCTCTATGTCCAGGGTGGCTTCTTCTATCACACTCAGGGCCCGGTTTCCCAGCAGGTCGATCTTAACGAGCCCCACCTTCTCGATCGCGTGCATGTCGAACTGGGTGACCTGGATACCCTTGGCCGCCATCTCAAGCGGCGTATAGCAGGTGATGGGCCGGTCGGAGATCACGATCCCGCCGCAGTGGATTCCGGTGTGGTGCGGAAAGCCCATGATCGAGGTGGCGGCATCGGCGATCTGCTTTCGGCTGGAGACGGCAAGTTCGGGCCTCACGGTCTCGAGCGTTTTCTCGATCCTTGCTGCCGCGTCGTCCGAGCCGCGGTACGGAAGCCGGCTCGAGAGCGACTGGGCCTCATAGGGGCTCAGGCCGAAGGCCTTGGCGGCCTCACGCGCCGCCGAGCGCAGCTCGAAGCAGTTGTGGGTCGAGATCATGGCGACATTGGACGTCCCGTAGCGCTTGTAGACAAAGTCGATGACATCGTCCCTTCGCTTCCAGGATATGTCGATGTCCAGATCGGGATAGTCCGGCCGGTGTTCGTTCAGGAAACGCTCGAAGAGAAGACCGTGGGCAATTGGATCAACCTGGGTTATGTCCAGCAGGTATGAGACCAGGGAGCCCGCGCCAGAGCCCCTTCCGGTGGTGGCGATGGACCGGCTTCGGGCGAAATCGGTGATCTCGCGGACCACCAGGAAGTAGTCCGAGAGGCCGAGCTTCCTTATGACGTCGAGCTCGGTCTGGAGACGTCTGAGGGCACGCGGCCGGTTGCCATTGTACCTGGACGAGAGCGCGGCCTCGGTGAGGTGCTTGAGCGAGGCGAAGGACGCCTCGGGTGTGGCCTCGGCATGCGGGAAATGGGGCTTTCCGATGTCGATCTTGAGATCCACCATGTCGGCAAGCCTGACGGTTTCCCGAAGCAGGCCGGGATGCTGGCCCTCCACGATCCCGATTCCCCGGGACGCCACGAAGGATGCGTGTGCGGCTTGAGGCCGCGTCTGGCTCACCAGCTTGCCCTCGGCTATCGACTTCAGGACCCTGGAGGTCCGCTCCTCGGAAGCATCCAGACAGACAACCTCCCACGTGACCAGCGACTCAAGCCCCGCGTCCTTAGCCTCCGAAAGCGAGGTGCGTATGCGTGATGCCCCCTGAACATTGGGCGTTACCTCGACCCACACCCGTTCGCTTCCCAGGATGTCGGCGAGCGTGCGTGCGTATCCGGTATGGTCCGAAAGGGCGGCGATCCCCGCCGGGGCCGCTGCCATCGAGTCCGTGAGGGCCGTGGATTCTCCGAGCTTGATATCGGAGATGATGCGGCAGAGATTGCCATAGCCTTCCCGGTCGAGCGCAATGAGGCCGGCGCGGCGGCCGGTTGCGGGACAGCGGACCTCGGAGCCTATGATGGGTTTGACCCCCTGCTCGCCGCATTTCTCATAGAAGTCTATCGCGCCGTAGAGGTTCTCGACGTCCATCAGGGCCCCGGCGGCAAACCCGGCTTCCCTGAGATGTGCCGGGAGTTCACCCGGAGGGATGGTTCCCAGTAGCCGGCTTGCCCTACTTCGTAAGCGAAGGGGTACGAAGGATGTAGCCATAGCTGTCACGCTCGAGCTGATTAATGAGGTTTATGGACCTTCCGGCTATCACCGAGGAATGTCCGTACCTGGATCTTATGTTATCGAGAGTGCCGTAGAGATCGGCGAGCCTCGTGGTCGAAGGATTATCATAGAGCATCATCTGGGTGTCGTTTCCGGGAAAGAGCCCGCTTAAGACCACGCCCACCAGGTGAACGCGGCAGCGCCGGTACATCCTCATGAAGAGGATTCTCGCCGTGTCGAAGATCGCCGCGTCCAGGACGCGGGCGTCTGGGACCTTGCCCGAGGCCGTCTCGCTCTCCCCGTCCCCGTAGCGCACCTTGACCGTCACCCGGGCCGGCACCAGAGAGAGCGAGCGGGTGGAACGGCAGGCGCGTTCGGTGAGATAGTAAAGCACGCTCAGGATCTCGTCCCGGTCGATGGTCGCCCTGGGGAAGCTGGTCTCGCGCGAGACCGACTTGGGCAGAAGCGCCGGCACTTGGGGATCGCGGCCCCGCAGGCGCTCGTGAATGAGAAAGGCCGTCTTCCCGAATATGCTCTCGAGATAGGAAACCGGGAAGCGCTTGAGATCGCTTACGCGGCGCACATTGATCCGCTCCAGCTGGCGCCTGGCCTTCCGGCCTATCCCCAGGACATCCCCTATGGGACGCTTCTCCATGAAGGTTTCCTCGCTGCCGGCCGGGACGATGGCCACCCCGTCCGGCTTCGCATCCCCGGCCGCCAGCTTGGCCAGCATCCGGTTGGAGGCGAACCCCACGGTCACGGTGATGCCCAGGTCGCGGGCGATGGTGTCCTTGACCGCGTGTCCGAGCCGGGACAGGTCGCCCGCCGCGGCCCTGGTTCCCGTGAGATCACAGAAAGCCTCATCGAGATAGACCTCCACCAGGGGCGTCAATCTCCGGCAGTAATCGAAGATTTGCTCGGCGAAGGATCCATAGGTGTGCTGATGGCCCTTGAGCACAATGACCTCCGGGCAGAGCTTCATAGCCTCGGTTATAGGGGTGCCGGCCGAGATGCCGTAGCGTCTCGCCTCATAGGAAGAGCTTGCGACCACACCCGAGCCCACCACCACGGGCTTTCCCCTGAGCACGGGAAACTTGGCCTGCTCGACCGACGGGAAGAAGGCGTCTATGTCCAGATACATGATCAGAGGCTCTTTGTCGCGGCCGCCGCGCTTGAGATTGTCCTGGTTCATGATTCGATCATCACCTGGTCTAAGTGCCAGGTCATGTCACCAGAATTGAGATGCATCTGGTACACATCACCTGAATCCGAAGTGATAGAGAAGTAATAGATCTTGGCCGTGCCCTCACGGTCCAGCCAGCGGCAGTTTATCTTCTTCACCCTGTGGATCTGGCTGCGGCGCACGAAGACCAGTGGCTTTATGGAGCCGCCGCCGAAATCGGCTCTCACCTTTATTTTCTCATCGAGGCGTTCGACCAGCATGGGGCTGCTCCGTTGTCTGCGATCAGAGTTTTCTTATAAGGCCCACGACCTTGCCGGCTATGCGGAGGCTGTCGTGTCCGGGCCGGATCTTTATGCTTTGATACGCGCTGTTCCTGGGTTCGAGCTCTATTACCCTGCCCCGCTTCCTCAAGACCTTGACCGTCGCCTCTCCCTCGTCCCCCACATAGGCTACGATGGTCTCGCCGCTCTGGGCGTCTTCCTGCTGGCGCACGATCACATGATCACCGTCTAAGATGCCGGCCTCCTCCATGCTGTCCCCGTTCACCCTGACCGCGAAGTAGGCGGCTCCGTCATTGAAGAGCGACTCGAGATCGAGATAGCCCTCCCGGTTCTCGATGGCGGTTATGGGAAGTCCCGCGGCCACCCTTCCGACGATGGGCACGCCCCGGACGGCCCTGGCCCGGGGTGAGAGCATCAGCTCGGATCCGGCCCTCGAGAGGAAGCCCTTCTTTACCAGGGCATCGAGATGCTGACTCACGGTT
>JASFOL010000180.1:0-4493 GCA_050116545.1 bacterium
CACCATTGCTGGCGATCACCCTGCCGTCCCGCACCAGGGTGCAAAATGGGCAGTCTTCCCGCATTTTTCTCATCACTCCCGTTCTGCATTGTATCTCTGTCAAACCTCGGATGTTTCCTCGCCATCGGGCGGGAGCCTCTTCTGCATCTTCTTCTGGTGTTGCTTCAAGGCCTCAGCCAGCCTGGCAGTCATTATGAGTTTGGGCAACTGGTCCTCACCGTCCTGCATGGCAAGCCCCACCCTGAGAGGAGGCACCGGCGGCTTGCGAACGCCTGATGCCTCCGCAGGCAGCCTCGAGCTACCCTCTGTGCTAACATCCACCAAGTGAGTCCACACCTCCTCGATCGAAGGAGAGTGTCAGCGACTCCGGCTCACGCAGAAGTGACAAGGTCAACCAGACGGAGCCGACTCCGACAGCCGCAGCCACCGGCTGAACTCTGCACCCTGCTATCTAAGTATCATATTCACAAGGGATTGTCAATGCGCCTCTCAGGACGACAAAATCCGCTTCAGGAAAGCACAGAACCCTTGACAAAAAGTAATCTAATTAATTACCTTTAATCATCAAGACTTCCTCAAGGTCGAGCGGCTGGCGGGCCCTGGTCATTTGATCACTCCCAGTAGGGCCCGCCGGCCCTGTTTTGACCGCGTTTTCCCTACGGCCGCATGATTGAATGCACTCGGAACCTGTGGTAGCATCCGAAGGACATTCGCAAGCAAACCGAGGTCCGCGGTGAGTAAACAGACAGCGTCGGCAACAACTCTGCTTCTGATCGTCGTGCTGGCGGCGTCCGGCCTTTTGCTGAGGTGCGGAAGCCGGGAGTCCAGGCAGGACACGGCCGATGCCGGGGATCGCCTCAAGGCCCTCAGGTCTCTCCCCTATACCATGCTCTCCTCCGAGGTTGTCGATTCCACAGGGTCGGGCGTAGTGATCAATCTACCTGATAAGACGTGGCCGGGATACAATTTCTATGCGACCGGGATATCAGGCGAGGTGATCCTGATGGACATGGATGGCCGGACTGTCCACAAATGGCAGAACCGCGGAGAGAATCCCGCCCCCTCATTGCTACCGGTCATGCTCGCAGGCGGAGATATTCTTGTGATCCAGAAGTTCAGCGGTCTAAGCCGGCTCGATTGGAACTCTAACATAGTGTGGCACAAGAGGATGGTTCCTCATCACGACATTTCGTTCCTGTCGGATTCCACGTTCTATGTTTTTGACGCCGAGATCAAGAGGTACAGGGGCTTGATGGTCAAGTTCCCCATCATAGTGCACATGCGCCTTGACGGCAGCGTCATCGACGTGTGGTCGGCCTTTGAGAATCTTGATGACACCATGGCAAACCTGGATGCGAGGTCATCCCTCGACACCATCCTGGAAGATGCAATCCGGCCCGAGGCCAAGGGACTGAAGAAGCGGTCAGGTGCCAAGGGGGGAAGACGCCTGCCGCAGGAGCTTCAGGACGAGGACGGAAACGCCAAAGGAACGATCTATGACTACTTCCACGCCAATACGCTGACGGTACTCAAGGAAAACCCACTTGGGGATCACGACGAAAGGTTCAGGCCCGGCAATATCCTCACCTGCTTCCGCAATATAAACCAGGTCCTGATTCTCGATGAGGAGACCAAGCGGGTTGTGTGGTCCTGGGGAGAGGGAGAGCTCGAGTGGCCTCATCATCCCACAATGATCGAGAACGGGAACATTCTGATCTTTGACAATGGGGTCAAGCGGAAGTACTCTCGGCTTGTGGAGCTCAACCCGATCACCTATGCGATCGAATGGGAGTACGTGGCCGATCCACCCGAGTCGTTCTTCTCGCGAACTCGGGGGTCCTGCCAAAGACTACCCAACGGGAATACGCTCATATGCGAATCCAATAATGGACGTTTCTTTGAAATCACCCGCGACGGGGAGATCGTCTGGGAATGGCTCAACCCTTCGACCACCGATGGGCGAAGAGAGCTCCTGTACCGGGTCGAGAGGCTATCGCCCTCAGTGATTGAGCCCCTGCTGAATCAGGCATCAGCCCGGTAGACCACATCAGCCCGGTAGACCGCGTGATCCCGGCAGACCACATGGGATGATGCGGCTCTGCTTATGGCAGCCAGCCGGGCTTACGTTTCTCCAGGAACGCGGTCATGCCCTCCTGGGCTTCGTCTCCGGCCCGGAGCTCCGCGATCACCTTCGCGGTATGGTCCCTGGCCTCTTCCAGCGTCATCTCTGAGATGGTGCTCAGGAGCTCCTTGCTCACGGCCAGGGCATGGGGTCCGCTGGTGAGAAGGTTGGAGATCTTCTCATTGACCCTTCTGGTCAGATTGACATGGGTTACCACATCGTTGACAAGCCCCAGACGGAAGGCCTCATCGGCCGAGATTCTTTCCCCCGAAAGGAAGAGTTCGCGGCAGGCGCTCTCCCCCACCTTCTTGAGGAGATATGGCCCGATGCAGGCCGGCACCAGGCCTATCTTCACCTCGCTCAGGCTGAACTCGGCGCGGTGAGATGCAATGGCCATATCACATGCGGCGAGCAGGCCATTGCTTCCCCCGATAGAAGCGCCGTTCACTCTTGCGATGGTGGGCTTGGGCAGATTGTAGATCTTGTACATGAGCTCCGCCAGGCGAAGGGCATCCTGGTAGTTCTCGTCATAGGTGAAGTTCTTCATCTTCTTCATCCAGTTGAGGTCCGCGCCGGCACAGAATGCCTTGCCGTTTCCGGTCAGGACCATCACCCGGACTGAATCATCCTTCTCGATCTGATCGAGTACCTGGATTAGCTCCTCGATCATCACTTCATTGAAGGCGTTCCGGACCTCGGGGCGGTCAAGCGCCACCCAGGCCACCATGCTATCTATCTTCACCTCGACGGTCTCAAATCCCATGATCTGCTCTCTTTTCGTGTGCTCTCAGGAGCCGGTGTGCTCTCAGGAGCCGGTCCGCGCTATGCGCCTATGCTCTCTTCTCCCGGGTCCTGCGGAGCCTTCGCGCTCCACGCGCCCGTCCCATGTTCGCCAGTTCCCTGTGTGCCCGTTCCCTGCGCACTATAGAACCGGCACGACCTTGAAGCCGTAGTTTATTACTCCCGCCTCGCCCTCCTGCTTGACCTTCCTGAATTCAATCTTCACCTTCATGCCCGTCTTGATATCCTCGGGTTCGCAGTCGGCGATCTGACATTGGATCGCCGGGCCGCCGTCCAGGTCCACGATCCCCACGGCATAGGGCGCTTCATCACAGAACTCCGAGGGCGCTACCCGGATCACGGTGAAGGTCCTGACCTCACCTGTACCCGGAAGAATCACGTCTTCAAAGTCCTTCTTGCCGCACTCGGAGCATATGAGCCTCGGCGGAAACCAGACCGCCCCGCACCCCTTGCACTTCGAGGCCTCATACCTGTAACGCTGGGGTATTTCTCTCCAGTATCTCGCTGAGGTTGACATTAGGCTACCTCCAGTATGTGAACGACAGAACTGGCGCAGGTTCCGCCCATGTTCTGCGCAAGGCCCCGCCTGGCATCCTTGACCTGACGCTCGCCGGACTCGCCCCTTAGCTGTTCGGTGATTTCGCAGATCTGGGCGACTCCGGTGGCGCCTACCGGGTGTCCCTTGCTCTTAAGTCCCCCGCTTGTGTTGACCGGGATCCTGCCGCCTATCGCGGTCTCGCCCTTTGCCGTCGCATGGCCGCCCTTGCCCACTTCGACAAGGCCCAGGGCCTCGATCGCCATGATCTCGGCGATGGTGAAGCAGTCATGCACCTCCACCAGGTCCAGGTCTTTGGGGCCCACCCCAGCCATTTCATAGGCCACCTTGGCCGCCGCCTCGGTCGCGGCGAGGTAGGTTATGTCCTTCCTCTGGTGGAGCGCGATTGTGTCGGTGGCCTGGCCCGAACCCGCGACCCTGACCAGGGGCTTCTTCGACACCTTCTCGGCGACATCCAGCGGGCACAGGATCGCGGCCGCCGCTCCGTCGGTTATCGGAGAGCAGTCGAGAATGGTCAGAGGATCGGCGATCTTCACCGCCTTCTTGACCTGGTCCACCGTTATCTTGAAGGGGTATTGCGCGTACTTGTTCTTGGAACCGTTTTCGTGATTCTTGACCGCAACATGCGAGAGCTGGTCCCTCGTGGTGCCATAGCGCTCCATGTGGGCCCGGGCCATCATGGCATAGAGACCCGGGAAAGTGATACCATTGTAGACTTCATACTCCTGATCGGCCGCGGTCGAAAGCGCGAAAGTGGCTCCGCCTCCGCCTATGTCGGTCATCTTCTCGACTCCGCCGGCCAGCACGAAATCGCTCATGCCTGAGGCCACCTCGATATAGGCTTGCCTGAATGCGGCTCCACCCGATGCGCAAGCCGACTCCACCCTAGTCGCCGGGATGGGGCATACACCAAGATAGTCGGCCAACAGGCCGCCCAGGTGCTCCTGGCCCACGAAGAGCCCGGAGGACATGCAACCCACGTACATGGAATCGATCTTGTCAACCCCGGCGTCA
>JASFOL010000181.1:0-4490 GCA_050116545.1 bacterium
ATGAACAACCTGGTCGGAAAGGGCTACCTGGCCCGCCGGAAGACGGGCATGGTCAACTTCTACAGGCCCGCGAAGAAGCGTTCCCAGATGGTCAGGAAGGAAACATCGAACCTGCTCTCAAGGGTTTTCCACGGGTCGGTGCCGGCCATGACGAGCCACTTGCTCAGGTCCGAGGACCTCACCCTGGAGGAGATCAAGGGAATACGTGAGTTGCTGGACGCCCGGGCCAGAAAGATCAGGGGGAAGAAGCCGTGATTGCCACTCTCAATGCCTGGGGCGGGATTTGGGCAGGCTATTTCGGGCTCGCCCTGATCCAGCATACGCTCTTTCTTGGAGTGATTTTTCTCGGGCTGTACCTGGCAAGGAATGCGCCTGCCGGCCTCCGCTACAGCCTGTGCTTCTTAGGGATGGCCAAGTTGCTCCTGCCGCCATTCATGCCCGCCGGTTTTCTCGCAAGAGCCGGTCTCGCCTTCTCGACGGGAGCCGCAAACCCCGCATCCGGCTTCGTCACCCTTTTGCCGGCCGGAACGCTGCCCGTAGCCGGCCCTGAAGGCCAGCTGGTCCGGACACCGGGGATCAGCCCCGCCGGCATCCTCCTGGCGGCCTGGGCCTGCGCCGTGCTGTTCCATCTTGCCGGCGCCACTATTTCCTATGTGCGGCTGCGGCGCGAGCTCAAAGCCGCTGTTCCGGTTGCCGGCAGGCCGGGAGTCCGGGAATCCGGAAATTGGGCCTCCGGCTGTTCCGGGGTCGCGGTGTTCAAGTCGGCCGCTGTCCCCGTCGCATTGACCTTCGGGCTGCTCCGCCCCAGGATCTACGTGCCTGAGGCCTGGGACGAATGGAGCGATGCCTTTCGCAGGATGGTGATCGCTCACGAAACGGCGCACCTCAAGACCTGGGACCGCCTGGGCAGACTCTTCCAGGCCGCGGTGAAGACCCTCTATTTCTTCCACCCGCTGGCCTGGCTCCTCGACCGCAGGATGGACAGCTACAGAGAGATGATGTGTGATGATGCGGTGACCGAGAGGTTTCCCGGAAGGGCAGACGAATACTCCCGCTGCCTGGTCGCTATCGCGGAGCGGGTGATGAACGGCCCGGTCTGTCTCAACTCCGCGTCGGCCTTTCTCAAACACAGGAACGGGCTAATGGAACGGGTGCGCTACCAACTGGAGGTTGGGAAGGTGAAGAGAATATCCGCAAGAACGAGGATACTGACGTTTGCAGGCCTGCTGATGCTGGTGCTTCCCCTTTCATGGTATTGTGCCGATGCCGAGACCAAGCAGGGCAGCGTGTCGGACAAGGCGAATCAGGCCGTGAAGGTGGCCGGGTCGGAGTCGTCGGGACCCATGGAGAAGGTGGAACTGGCCATCTTGTCCGGGGATGAAGTGCGCTTGGACGGAAAGAAGACCTCATTCGATGGGCTACATGATGCCCTTGAGTCCCGTTTCCCGGCCGGCAGGGACAATGTGGTGATACGGCTCTCCTGTGGGGCGGATGCGCCGATGGAGAGAGTCTCCATGACCCACCGGGCGCTGGTGGATCTTGGTCTTCTCAAGGTGATCTACGAGGGCGGCCCTGAAGAGGGTCTTCCGATGATACTGCCCACGCCGGACCTTGAGAAGAAACTCCAGACCATCGCCGAGGAGCATGCGATGAGCGCAAGGGTCGTCGCTCCGGGCTTTGTTGACGTCGACGGCGAGCGGATCAAGACAAAAGATCTCAAGCAAGCTGTTGAAGCAGGATTGGCCGAAGATCCGTACATGGTGGTCTCACTCTCCTGGGCGCCGGCGGCGACCTATGATGACTTCGTCACCGCCCTTGCCGATATCAAGGCGGGCGGCGTCGAGCGAATAGCCGTCCAGATGGGAGAATAGTTGTGCCATAAGGAGGCTGACCGTCCGGGCAGGCTGCCGTCAGGCTGGAGCCGCCTGGACCTGAGGCTCCTGGGCAGGATCACGTCCCCCGCCGGCGCTCCGGTCCGGTCAGGCTCCCTTCTGAATCAGGGCCCTGACCGTGGCGCCAGTGCCGGTCAGGCCATAGAGGGGATTCAGCATCGGGGAACTGGAGTAGGTCTGCCATTCCGCCAGCCTGAAGCCGGTCTTATCAAGCAGATATGAAAAGGAATCCCGGCAGAACTCATTGCAGTGCCCGGGGCTGTATCCGTCCCGATATCGCTTCCTGTAAATCCCCCGGTTCCTGAGAAACCTCTTCCACCTGAGCCTCGGCGCCTCGATATTGGGGAACTCCAGCACCGCGCTTCCACCGGGCGCCAGAAGATCCCGGATCTTGCGGAGGGCGGCTATTGAGTCCGGAATATGCTCGAGGACGTGGCGCATAACCACGAGTACGAATCTCTCTTCAGGAATATCGAAGTCAAAGAGGTCGGTCACAGCCACTTCTATGCCGAGCTCCGACCTGATGGCCTCCGCATATGCCGCCGAGAGTTCCAGGCCCTCGACCTGCCAGCCGTCATTGAAGGCCTCCAGTAGAAGACGCCCATTGCCGCATCCGATATCGAGCAGTCGGCCGCGGCCCCTCAATCTGCTTCTAATGAAGTCATAGGTCGCCTTCTGGAACATGTTCTGTTTCTCATTCATGTCCGTCGGGTCGACATAGGCCTCGGTGTACTTGGCCTGGTCCATGCCCTGGGAGAGGTCGAGGTTGACGAGCTTACAGGTATCGCATTTGTAGAACTTGTACTGGTCCAGGCTGCCCTGGGTATAGTAGAGCCTGAGGTCGCCGCCGCCGCAGAGCCTGCATTTCATCAGTGTTCCCTCCCGGCAGCCAGTCTAGACCAGCGGCAGGCGGAGTTCAAGCACCGGCGAGTCTTGACCATCCCGGGCTTATGGCTCATAATCAACGCTGGCCCGACGGTTGCAGGAACATAGGGGAGTTCAGTGAAGATAAGCGGTTTCTCATTCGTCCGGAACGGGGTGAAGCTCTATTACCCGGTCGCGGAATCAATCCGTTCCATCCTGCCCATCTGCGATGAATTCGTGATCGCTGTGGGACAGGGTGACGAGGACGATGGGACCCGCGAGGCGATCGCCGCCATCGGTGATCCCAGGGTCAGGATAATAGACACCGTCTGGAAAGAGGAGTATTTCAAGAAGGGCATCATCAATGCCCTCCAGACCGATATTGCCATGCGGGAGTGTTCGGGAGACTGGCTCTTCTATCTTCAGGCCGACGAGGTGGTGCACGAGAAGTACCTTCCGGTGATCAAGGCCCGCTGCGAAGAGCTCCTGGACCGCACTGAGGTCGAAGGCCTGCTCTTCCGCTACAGGCACTTCTGGGGTGACTACAGGCATTATCACAATGGTCACGGCTGGTATCCCAATGAGATCCGCATCATTCGAAACCTGCCTGGCATTCACTCATATGAGAGCGCCCAGTCTTTCAGGCATTTCGAGCCTTATGACAATCCCAGGCAGCCTTCGGGCACACGGAAGCTCCGGGTGGCCAGGGTGGATGCCGAGATCTATCATTATGGCTGGGTGCGCCCGCCTCATCTGATGCAGAACAAGCGCCGCGCCCTGGACACGGTTCACTGGGGCCGCAGCCGGGCCGCCGAATACTATGAGAAGGCGCCCAGCGTTTTCGACTATGGCCCGCTGGACCGTCTGGCCGTTTTCGAAGGCACCCATCCCGAGGTGATGCGGGACATGATTGCCCGAATGGACTGGCAGGAGCACCTCCAGCCAACCGGGCGTCCCAACCCCTACCGTGAGCCCCACAAGCATGAGCGCCTGAAATACCGGGTACTCACCTTCCTCGAGAACCGTATCCTCAAAGGGCGCCAGATCGGGGGCTTCAAGAACTACCGCCTTCTGGATGACATCTGACGCAAGGAGGCGTCCGGCCCGCAGAAGGCATCAGATCCCTAGAATCTTTCTGACCCCGCAGCGACCTTTACCGGTTCTTGGGTGGGACCTGCTCAAACGGCTCACAGACTATGCAGCGCGTCTCGAGGACCGACCTGTGAACATAGAAGGAATCGAAGTCGCAATTCTTGAAGAACACGTAGGCATTGGCGAACAGCAGTTCATTGACCCTGGGCGTCGGGCGCTCGATGGTCATGCACCTGAACATATATCTGTCGAAGTCCAGGCTCCGGATCACGCGCTCTTCGGCTCCCTCAACATCAAGGGAAAGATAGTCGATCACGGCCGGAGCGCCGTTGCGTTCCAAGATTGACATCAATGTGTCGCTCCTGCGCTCGATCACGGTGGCTGCCTCAAGCTGGTTCCCGCGCAGCCTGGGATTATTGTCGGTATCGTCGGCGACGATCCCTCCCAGCGAACGATTGTCTATTCTGAACTTCACGTTCTCGATCCTGTCCGATACCACGGCATCCTCGATAATACAGTTGCGCCTCTTCCGGAGCTTTGGCAAGAAGCCCGGGTTCGGCTCTATACAGATACCTGTCCAGCCGAAGATCTTCTCCAGGACATATGTATTACTGGTGTTAACCCCGTCGGCAGCGGCGAGGT
>JASFOL010000182.1:0-4474 GCA_050116545.1 bacterium
AGGTCCGGCAGCGCGCGACCCGGCGGCTTCTCGAGGTGGTCGCCGAGGAAGATGGCAACTTCGCCATCGTGACTCACAGGTCCGTTATCAAAGGCCTGGCCGCATCGATGCTGGGGGCGCCGGCGCCCTACTTCTGGAAATTCTACGTGGACAA
The DNA here is from genome assembly GCA_050116545.1 of bacterium. Taxonomy (GTDB): domain Bacteria; phylum Arandabacterota; class Arandabacteria; order Arandabacterales; family Arandabacteraceae; genus JAUVJV01. Next base: position 155 of record JASFOL010000182.1, read on the forward strand.
TGCGGCCTACGGCGTTTTCGAATACGACGGTACCCGCTTCATTCTCATAAGCTGGAATGTCAACCATCACCTTACACAGAAAGTGATCGAGACCTTTTGAATGACACGCCGGACCCGGGTGAAGGAGAACGAATGAAACCGAAGCTAGAGACCAGGGAGGAAAAGAAGAAGCGGGCTGCATCGGTGGTCCGCGCGATGCGGAAACGCTATCCCGATGCGACCACCGCCCTGAGGTTTTCCAGTCCCTTCGAGCTCCTGGTGGCGACCGTGCTGGCGGCCCAGTGCACCGACAAGAAGGTCAATGAAGTCACGCCGGTGCTCTTCAAGAAGTACAAAGGACCCGCCGAGTTTGCCCGGGCCAGGCGGCCATCCCTGGAGAAGATCATCAAACCCACCGGCTTTTTCCGTAACAAGTCCAGGAATCTGATCGCGCTCTCCAGGGACATCATGGAAAAGCACGGGGGAGAGGTGCCCGACAACATGGATGAACTGGTGGCGCTCCGCGGCGTGGGCCGTAAGACCGCCAATGTGGTCCTGGCCGGCGCTTATGACACACCGGGAATAATCGTGGACACTCACATGATCAGGATCGCCAACAGGCTTGGGTTCACCAACAAGAAAGACCCGGTCAAGATCGAGCAAGACCTGATGAATCTGCTATCGCGCAGGGTGTGGAGCGATTTTTCTTTCATGACCGTGCTTCACGGACGCGAGGTATGCAAGGCGAGGAAGCCGCTGTGCCATGTCTGCAATCTGGAGAGATGGTGTCCGTCAAGCGAGCTGAAATCCTGAAGTGGATATATTGTACTCAAGTGAAGGCGTGAGGCTGAAGTGAAGGCGTGAAGCTGAGGAGTGAGTCCGAACTCCCGGGGCACTATCGGGTCCGGCGCCTGGATCTGAACCGGATCTTCTTCCCGCAGGCTGCCACGAAGGCAAGTATCACCAACGAGGCAACAAGAACGGCGAGTATCGCATAGTCTCCGCCTCCGGCATCGGCCTCGAGGGGGATGATGCCGGCCTCCTGCTGCTGGACGGGCTCCGGCTCGGTCTTTCTCGTGGCCGCGGCTCTGCGCTTGTGGTCGCTCTGCTGCATGAGATCCGTGCGGTTGGTCTGCGCCCATACCTCCGAGGTTCCCGACAGGGATGGGAGAGCCGTGGATATGGTTCGGGGCATGATCGGGGGCAGGAGAATAAGCAACACCAGGACTATCGCGGCGAGTCGGAACATGTTTTAGCTTTCCCCGCTTGATCACTGAAGTCTGAATTGCTGGACAAGCCCGATTGTATCAGAAACACCGGGGCTTTTCAAGGAAATAGGGAGTGCGGGCTTGAGGCGCCAGGGCCGCTTGACAGGGGCCCTGGGCGCCTGTAAAATCAACACTGACGGGCGATGGGTTTGCTTGCGCCAGGCCCGAAGCATCGGGGCTTCTCGAGACTTTCGGCTCAGGCAGGGACCTCTCAGGCTTGGTCATGATCTACAGTCGGTGCCGGAAGGAGCATGAGTTGTCTGGGTTGGAGTCGGGCGTGAAGTGGCTGCCTGCGGGTGTTTTGCGGATATCTCTTTGGACCTCAGTACTTCTGCTACTCGGGACCGCATCGGTCGCCGGGGACTGGCCGGACCGCGGGGAACCGGGCATTCACCGCCCTGGATTCTCCGAATTCCTGTTTGGTATAAAGGCTGGAGCGAACTTCGCCCAGCACGTGGGAACCGAGGAGCGGAATGCAGACTACACGGTTTCCAGCGCATGGCGTGTGGGGTTCGCGGGAGGGGTCTTCCTTGTATTCCCGGTGACTTCGAGGTTCTCTGTTCAGCAAGAAGTGCTTTATGTCCAGAAGGGTTCCCGACAGGACATCGGCGTCGACATACTGGACATTCCGACCGTACTCAATGTCACCTATGACATGGACTATGTCGAGATCCCGGTGCTCCTCAGGCTTGCCTGGATGAAGCGGGAGAGAGCCGAGCTCTTCGGGACGGCCGGAACAGTCCTCGCGATAAAGGTCAGGGATCGTTACAAGCTGGAGGGGCTTGTCACAGATGGTGCGGAGTCCGTTCCCCTTTACGCCGATGCTGATATGCCTGAAGTCGACATGTTCGATTTCTCGATGACATATGGCTTCGGCCTTGAGTTTCCACTGCTCGGCCGATCGGCGCTGTTGGAATATCGTTTCACAATGGGCATGAACACTCTATATATGCCGACCTATGCCTATGTCCCATTCGAGGGTGATGACAATCTGGTAGACAATGAACCTGTCCCGCTAAAGAACCAGTGTCACTTCCTCATGCTCGGGTTTTCTTTCTAGGAGGTCTGCAATGCGGTCAATTGCTATCTTGGTTCTGCTCCTGCTCCTTATCTGCTCGAGTGCAGGTGCATATCAGTATTGGAACGATATCCGCTACAGCGCGCTCCTCCCGGACTCGACCGTTACGATCAGGATGGAGAATATCTCGGGAGCCGGGATAGAGAATTATGCTCTGTACAATAGCGGCGGAGTACAGGAGACCGGTATGGTCCCAATAATCGATGGGCCCTCGACCCTGACGGCCGATCTGCCGGGACCGGCGATGGAAACCTCCTATTATGGTTTCCGCCTCCTTCAGGGCGCGGAGATCGACATCATGCCGGTTCGCATAGCGGACGATGCCAATCCGTCGCCCGAGGATCTGACCAGAATCTCGACCGATCCGGCCGGGGACGAGCTGTTCGGCTATTCGAATCTCGACCTTGTCGACTGCCGTTTCAGCTTCTCGAGTGACAGTCTCTACGCCAGCCTGACCAATGTGGGGGGCGGCTTCCCGGTGATCCAGGGCCTGACGTTCTTCGGATACGTTGTGGCATTCGCCGATCCCGCGGAGGCAGATCCCGACACGGTCTTCGGCCTGATGTACACCTTTGAACAAGCCGGCATCATTGAGCCAGGATTCTACAAGATCACCGGTCCGGGTACGGGTGATCTCATTCTGCTGGGAGATGTCACAATAGAGGAGTTCCCCGCGTCCAATTCCCTCAGGCTCTCATGTGATGCGGCCCCCATGATGAGCGATCCGTATTTTCTCTCCTGGTACGATCAGGCGGACCCGGTGATTGGGGTGGCAGGCTTCAGCCAGCGAATCACCATACTGGGAGGGCCGGCCCAGGCCGACGAGAGCCCCGGCGGACGCTCCCATATGCGCGATCTGGGCATCGACCCGGCCACAAATACCACTCCCGTCCTTTCCGGCTTCGGGCTGATGGGTGAGGGAGCTACCGCGGCCGCGCAGATCGACTACTACGATGCCGATGCCAATTGCCCGGTCATTGCCGAGATCGAGTTCGACGGCGCTGTTTCTTATCCGATGTATCCTTCGACGCTTGATTATGCCTCGACGATCACCTATAGCACGGATCCCGGGATCGATCCTCTCGCCAACGGCACCTGGACGACCGCGCTGGTCCGCTTCAGCGACAATGTGTCGGATTCAGTCACCTACGAAGCTCCAACCGTGGGGATTGAAGACAATCCGGGACTTGACAGGGTTCAGGTTCTCAGCGCAGCGGTGATGCCCAACCCTTCGAAGGGCGCGGTCAGCATAGCATTCGCCATGGGGCGCGCGGGGACAATAAGGGTCGACATCTGTAACATAAGGGGCGCCATTGTGAGAACCCTGACGGAAAGGCAAATGGAAGCAGGGCCGGGTGTTGTGGTCTGGTCGGCAAGGGACGACAGAGGGCAACGACTGCCGCCGGGAGTCTACTATCTCAGGGTCACCGCCAATGGAAGTGAGAGGTTGCTCAAGGTCGTTCTTGTCGATTGAGCATGCCTCAAATGCCCGGCAGGGCGTCCGCATTGAGCGAGATGTCACGCTCGGAGTAATGATCTCCGCAGATGCGGTAGGCGGCAAGATAGCAGCGGTATTTGCCGATCGAGAACCGGACCAGGTTGGGTTTCACCTGCCCCGGCGCCTTCATCTTTCGCTTGCCCTCGGTCATCGACATTATCAATGAGGCCCTGGGGTGGAAGTTCTTGTCCCAGAGCTGCTTGACCCAGGGGATCATGGTGGCCTCATCGGCCTCGCTGTATTCCCATCCCCTCAACTTGAGAAGCTCCTTCTCGTTCTCATAGGGATGGGTGTGGAAATCAGCGACAATGTCTGATCCCAGCATGAAGCGATCCATCAGCACCATCTGGGCTTCGATGCTCCGAAGGTCATAGTCGACGCGATCGGGAAACCCCTCGGCCCTCACCTGGGTCCTGACACTCATCACCTGGACGAACCTGGACTTGTGCTTGCCGTGTCCCCGTCGATGCTCCTCGGTCGATCTTGTCGAGCCCGCG
>JASFOL010000183.1:0-4469 GCA_050116545.1 bacterium
CACAGGCATGGCCCTGACCACCGACGCCCTCGGTGACATAATCGATGTTTGCAAGCAGCACGATACCAGGCTTGTGATTTTCGCCGAGACCGGCGCTCACTTCGGCGAGGAATACTGCCGCACCCTTGGTGTGGATTCGGTGGTGTCGGAGCCGTTTCCCTTCTATATCTTCCAGGGAATGAGCCGGATCGAGATCTACAGGAGATAGAGCGGGTGATCGAGGAGTACTTCATAAGGGACGGCAAGTTCGAGATAGACGGCCTTGGAATCGAAGAAGTGGAGGCCGCGCACGATACGCCCTTTTATCTCTATTCCGCCGGCAGGATCCGGGAGAAGTATGCGAAGTTCACCGGCCACTTTCCGGGATTCGATGTCTTCTACTCCTTCAAGGCCAATCCCGGGCTGGCGATATGCGATACCCTGCGCCGCCTGGGAAGTTGCGCCGACGTCAGTTCCCTCGGCGAGATCCAGGCCGCGCTCAGGGTGGGCTTCAAGCCCGGCGACATAGCTTTCGTCGGGCCCGGAAAGGCCGAGGCGGATCTGGAATTCGCGATAGATAACGGAATCTATGCCATAGCGGCAGAGTCGGCTCACGAGATTGAGCTGATCGACGAGATATCGAAACGTCTGGGAAAACCCGCGAACATTCTGCTCAGGATCAATACGAATGAGAAACCCATATCGCCGGAGATGATGGTCGGTGGCCCGAGCAAGTTCGGCTTTGACGAGGAAACCGTGGTCGGCAAGGTGCGGGGCCTGGATCTCCAATCGGCCAGGCTGATAGGGATTCATGTTTATTCGGCCAGCCAGGTCCTGGACGAGTCCTTCATCTGCGATCATCTTGAATATGTCAGGGAACTTGCGGTCAGGCTGTCCGGGGAGATCGGTTTTGAGCTTGAGGCCATAGACTTTGGCGGTGGCTTCGGCGTTCCCTATCTCGAAGGTGACGCGGAGCTGGACCTGTCCCCGATATCGCGCGCCGCGGAAAAGGTGAGAAGCAGCCTGGAAGAGTCGCATCCGGGGTGCAGGCTGATATTCGAGGTGGGGCGTTACCTGGTCGCGGAATCCGGCATCTTTGTCACCCGTGCGCTCCGTGTCAAGAGTTCCCGGGGCACCTGCTATATCATCACCGACGGCGGCATGAATCACTTCAGCCGCCCCGTCTTCATGGGCGTCAAACACGGGATCGGGATACTGAACAAGATGGGACAGCCGGCGTCGAGCAGGTGCAATGTGGGAGGCCCCATATGCACGCCGATCGACTTTCTTGGGAAAGACGTGATGTTGCCCGTGCCCGAGCCGGGCGACATGATTGGTGTGTTCGGTGCGGGCGCCTATGGATACTCGATGAGCATCCTCAAGTTCATGAGCCTCGGCACGCCGGCCGAGTTGATGGCTGACGGGGGCTCTATCCGCGTGATCCGAAAAGCCGCGACCGCCGAGAGCTTCTTCCCCGGCCAGAGTCTGTAGCCCCTCAGCCCTGCCGCCCTCGGGCCCCGAATCCTGTTGAATGCGGGCCTTCCTGCTGATAAGGTTATCCCGTGTGATCAACAGATTGTCCCATTCGAAATAGGAGGTCGAAATGGCCAAGTATGCGTACTTCCGGGGAAAGATCGTACCCATCGAAGAAGCCAAGATCAGCATCATGACACATGCCTTCAATTACGGCACGGGTGTGTTCGAGGGAATCAGGGGTTACTGGAACGAGAAAGACGAACAGCTCTATGTCTTCAGGCTGCCTGAGCACTATGAGAGGTTCAGAAAGTCCACCAGCATAGTCAAGATCGACCTGGGCCTTACCACCGAGGAGCTTTGCGACATCACCTGCGAGCTGTTGAGGAAAGAGGACTTCAAGGCGGACGCCTATATCCGGCCGGTGGCCTACAAGGCGTCGGAGGTGATCGGGGTCAGGCTTCACGATCTCGAAGACGGCTTCTGCATGTTCGCCGTGCCCTTCGGCCGGTACATAGAGAAGGAAGAAGGCGCCCGGACCGCGGTGTCGTCATGGAGGAGGATCGACGACAATGCCGCCCCCGCCCGGTGCAAGATAACCGGTGTCTACATAAACTCGGCGCTTTCCAAGACCGAGGTGATGGAGCGCGGGTTCGATGAGGCCATCGTGCTCACCCATGACGGCCATGTCTCCGAGGGCAGCGCCGAGAACATCTTCATTGTCAGGGATGGCGAGCTGATAACGCCATCGGCCTCCGAGAACATCCTGGAGGGGATAACCCGGAAGACCATCATGGAGCTGGCCAAAGCCGAGTTCGGGATTGAGACAACAGAGCGGCAGATCGATCGCAGCGAACTCTACATTTCAGATGAGGTCTTCTTCTGCGGAACAGGCGTTCAGGTTGCCGCGGTTGTCGAGATCGACGGCCGGCCGGTTGGCGACGGCAAGATCGGGCCTGTCGTCGAGAAGTTGAGAAACCTGTACTTCGACGTGGCCAAGGGAAAGGTCAAGAAGTACAAGCACTGGTGCACTCCTGTTTACTAGCGCCCGCACACCCGGGGGAAGCCAGGACTGCTCTCATCCGGCGGAACAGCACTTGTCCGGCAGGGCAGATCTCACTCGGCATGGCAGCGTTCATACGGCTGGCATGCTTCTCGGAGGTCAGCCCTTCTGCCCGAAGAGAAGCTCAAGTATCCTGTCCTGAGTCGGCGGGCTGGTGTCCAGCGTCGTGATCTTCACATCGCATCCGGGCAACAGGCCGGCAAGGGCATGATAGGAAGTTACCAGGACCGAGACATCGCTTCCGGCGATGGCTTTCTTCATGCACTCAAGCGAGTAGCTGATCTTCAGGGGTTCCATCAACCATAGCAGGAGCGCTCCGCCCCCGGCGTCCGACGGCGAGCAAGCCTCGCTGACCGACCCGACATGGGGCCTGATCCTGGCGCGGACCTCAGAGTGGGTCGACACCAGCCTGAGCCTTTCGCATTCAAGAGGAAGGTGCCTGTTCCTGTCATTCACCATAACCGACTCCGCCAGCACCCTGTCTCTCAAGGCATCGTAGACTTCACGGCTTATCGATGCCGCCCGCGCCGTGCAGGATCTCATGCGCTTGCAGAGGGCCCGGCGCCTTGCCAGCGAAGCGTCCAGCCGCTGCCTGTCGATGTCTCCGGACAGGACGGCGGCGACGAAGCTGTCAAACGACTTCTCGAACCTGGGAGTGTACCTGGTGTAAAGCGAAATGTCGCATCCCGCTCCGTGGGCGAGGATTGCTGCCCGTTCCGGATCAGTCGTCCTAATAATGGCATCCATGTCCAGCGAATCGGTGATCACCAGGCGCCGGTATCCAAGTCGCCCCCTCAGCATATCGCCGACCACCTGGCTGGAGAGCGTCGCGGGCGTTTTGTCATCCTGAAGGGCCACGTAGTTGCAGTGGCTCATCATCACGCCGTCGATGCCCATGCCGCAGGCATCGGCGAAGGGAGGCAGATGTGTTGACTCGATGGTCCTGAGATCGGTGTCCACCATAGGGAGCTCCAGGTGGGAGTCCGTACTGGTCATGCCGTGGCCGGGGAAGTGCTTTCCCACCATCGCCGTATAGGGACGCGATGACATGAAGGCCGTCAGACCGTACAGTGAGACGGCCTTGGCCGTCCGGCCGAACGCCCTGCTTCCTATTATGGGGTTCATGGATTCGGTGTTCACATCCAGGCAAGGGGCCAGGTTGATGTCGATGCCAAGGCTGCAAAGTTGATGAGCCAGGTGGGAGTAGATCGGGCCGGTCTCCTCCGGCAGAAGCGTTTTCGCGATGGCCCGCGGACTGGGGGCTGATGGAAAGAAGTCCGATATCTGGGTGACCCTGCCGCCCTCTTCGTCCATCATGAAGAGAGGTTCGATGCCGCGCTCTCTGAGGTCTGCCCTTGCCCCCGCGAGTTTCTCCCTTGAGCCCTCGAAGGTGCTCTCGAGCACATCGCGGAACACAATATAGTTGGCAACGGGGTATTTCTTGAGATCAATGACTTCCCAATCGGCCGGAAAGCGAAGGCAGAATATCTGGCCGACAGCCTGTCTTGCCTGAGTTTCGTTCAAGTGCCAATGCCCCTCAATCGCGCCTATTCAGACTTCAGGGCGACTGCCCTGCCCGACAGCAACCTCAGGGAGTTCGCAATAACGATCAATGAAGCCCCCATATCCGCGAACACCGCCATCCACATTGTCGCCGAACCCATCGCGGCCAGAATCAGGAAGGCGGCCTTGATGGTGATGGCAAAGCCTATGTTCTCCTGAGTGATCAGGCGGACCTTTCTTGCAAGATCGAATAGAGGCACCAGCCTGCTCACGTCATCCGACATCAATGCCACGCTTGCGGTTTCGATGGCGGTATCCGAACCGGCGGCCCCCATCGCGATTCCAACATGCGCGGCAGCCAGAGCGGGGGCATCGTTTACACCGTCCCCCACCATCGCGACCACGTCAAACTCCTTCTTGAGGTCCTCGACTATGGCGACCTTCTCCTCCG
>JASFOL010000184.1:0-4449 GCA_050116545.1 bacterium
GCTCATACTCAGTCGTTCCGACGGCGAGACCCGCCAGTGGCTCGATTCCACCTGGGGTTTCGCCAGGCAGATGCTGCCCCTGCTCTTTATAGGAGTGCTGATCGCGGGCGCCCTGCTGGGCAGGCCAGGAGGTGAGGGGCTGATTCCACCCGAGTGGATCTCCGGCCTCGTCGGCGGCAATTCGATCAGGGCGAACCTCTTCGCGTCGGTTGCCGGAGCCTTCATGTACTTCGCCACCCTGACCGAAGTGCCCATACTCCAGGGACTCCTGGGAGCGGGAATGGGCAAAGGCCCGGCGCTTGCTCTGCTCCTGGCGGGCCCGGCGCTATCGCTTCCCAATATGCTGGTGATCCGGAGCATAATGGGCACGAGGCGCACCCTGGTCTTCGTCATTCTCATTTGCATCATGGCAACCATAAGCGGCTTGATCTTCGGAACCTTCTGGGGCTGACAGAGGTCATATGAATGAGTGATATAACACAGATCGCGGTCAGGGGCACGAAAGTGGGACTTGTCGGCCTCAAGCAGGCATTCGAGCAGGTTTCTTCCGAGGCCCTTGCCGGGGACGACCGACTCGGCACCCGCCTTGTTGAGCTGGTGGGCAGGGATAATTACATCGCCGATTCGGTCCGAGATGACTACAGCAAAGCCCTGCTCAGGGAGTACAAGCGGTTCAGGGGGATCGAGGTTCCCGAGGAAAGCACCGCAATGGAAATAAAGGTGTTCGGCATGTCGGGATGCCAGCGGTGCTCCAGCCTCAGCGCGGACATCCTGGACGTCCTGGCCGAGCTGGAGATCGTGGCCGACTTCGAGCATGTCACCGACCTCGACCGGTTTGCGGAGCTCGGTCCCGTGGCTCCGCCGGTGGTCACCAGGAACGGCAGGATCGTGTCCAGCGGACGGACACTGAACAAGGCCCAGATAAGAGGACTTCTGAGGGAGGAAGCGGAATGAAGATACAGATACTCGGGACCGGCTGTCCCAAGTGCAAGAAGACCTATGAGCATGCCGAGCAGGCCGTCAGGGAGCTCGGCGTGGCCGCCGAGCTCGAGAAAGTCGAGAGCATCAAGGACATCATGAGCTTCAGCGTCATGGTAACACCCGCCGTCGCGATCGATGGAGACGTGAAAGTGTCAGGCAAGGTCCCGTCGGTGGATGAAATCAAGGGCTATATTGAAGAGAGCCAGGGCTAGAGAGGATGCTCACATGAGAATGAGAACTTCAGTCGCGTTTGCGCTGATCACGGCCTTGCTCGTGCTATCCGCGGGTTGCTCCAAAGACAAGACCGAGACCCGGGCGAAAGCCGAGGCTCTCAAGAAGGCAGAGGCGCTCCAGACCATGGCCACCCCCTACACCGACTCCACCGGAACCTGGTCGGGCTCGATGGCGGAAGCCGGCGACCTTCCCAGGATGATCGATCTCGGCCGGGGCAAGTGCATCCCGTGCAAGAAGATGGAACCCATCCTGAAGGAGCTCAAACAGGCATACGCCGGCAGGGCCATAATCGAGATCGTGAACCTGGACAATGAGCCGAATGCCGGAGAGATGTACAAGCTCAGGCTGATACCCACCCAGATCTTCTTCGATTCCGCAGGATCGGAGGTCTGGCGCCATGAGGGCTTCCTCCCAAAGGACGCGATCATTGCCAGGTTCGAGGATATGGGTGTAAGGCCGCCAGGTGCTGAGTCTCAGGGCTCAGGCACTTCGGATGCCGGAACTTCACGCGAAGAGGCTTCGGGTGACTGAGCTCTTCGAGGTCCTGACCGACGCGGTGGCCGGCGCGCCCCATGTGGCCGTCCTGGCATCATTTGCCTGGGGGATCCTCAGTGTAATATTAAGCCCCTGCCACCTGGCCAGCATCCCGCTGGTGGTCGCCTTCATAGCGAGACAGCAGGAGATGACCACGCGGAGGGCATTTCTGGTCTCCACCGCCTTCGCGGGGGGCCTGCTCACCACGATTGCGGCAATCGGCGTGGCCACTGCCCTCCTGGGAAGAATGCTCGGAGACCTTGGAAGCAATGTCAATTATGTGCTGGCCGCGATCTTCGTCGTGATCGGGCTCCACTTTCTGGGGATAATTCCGATGCCCTTCGCGGCATCCCCCGCAAAGACCGTGGGAAGGCGGGGCTATGTCGCGGCCTTTCTGGTGGGGTTGATCTTCGGCCTGGCGATAGGGCCCTGCACCTTCGCCTTCATGGCCCCGATGCTCGGCGTCACGTTTTCGGTCTCAGGGAGCAATCTCCCCTATGGCATTCTTCTTCTGGCGGCCTATGGGATAGGCCACAGCTCGGTGATCGTCGCAGCAGGAACCTTCACCGAAGCTGTGGAACACTACCTAAAGTGGACTTCCGGGTCCCGGGGCGTGGACATACTCAGGAAGGTCTGCGGCGTCCTGATCATACTGGCCGCCGTCTATCTCATCCTGTGATTCGCGGGGCCTCGACCTGCGGAATCAGGATGCGAAATCGTAAGAGCGCAGGCGCCTACCAGCGGGCCTTGCATCCCCTGACATCCACGTGCACGAAGGGCCCGTGCAGTTGATTCGGGCCATACTTGCCCAGACCGCCGGTGAACGGCTCGAACCAGGACTCCCCGCAAAGGTCGTCAATGATGCCGTAGAGCACCATGGCATCGTCGATATCGATCTCCCCGTCGCCGTTGAGATCGTCCATGATTCCGTCCGCCGGATCATAGTCGATGAAGATGTCCGAGGCGTCCCCCCAGAGATGCCGGCTATACTCGACATTGCCGATGGCCTCATTGTAAAACGGGGTCCTGTAGCCGCTCATGATATAAAAGGTGTCGCACCTGTGCCCAAGTTCATTGACCCGCTCGAGTATGAACTCAAGCTTGAGCAGAAGCTTCTCGCTCAGGACCACATAGGGCGTGCATTCGCGGGCCTGCTTGCACAGGAACTGCCCGAGCGTGAAGTGAGGAGTCAGGTGCACATGCCGGTATGAGTCCTTCACTTCTATGAAGCCCCGGGGCGGATCATAACTGACGCCGTCGAGAACTGCGGACGCCGGATAGTCTCCGATGCGGTAGCCGCCCACGTACTCACCTTCCATGCTCTCATAGGGCACCATGACGAAAATGTTGAGCATCATCGAATCTTTCACGCTGTGGCTGACCACGCGAACCGTATAGAGCCCGGTCTCCTCGGGGGCTGTCAACAACCAGGTTCGACCCTGAATGTCTACCTCGTCTATCGGGCCGGGCCTCAGTGAATACCTTCCCTTGCGCCTCGTGGGATCGATGGGCTTGAGGCGGACCCGCTCGCCCGGCAGGACGAAGATCCCCGTCACCCTGTAGGGAGTGATCTCGCCATTGAACTCAAGGCTGAAACGCGCCCTTCCGGACGAGAAACCTTGAGCCGTCGCACCGGTGGCGAGAGACGACACCAGGGTGATCAAGAGGACGCAGGCGATTGTGATTACAATGCACGAATGCGCACTCTTTCGGGAGTCTCCTTTAAACACAACACTTTCGATCTTCACCCGCTATAAACCTCACATCCGGGTCCCCGCGGCCTCCGCTCCGGGATCCTGTATCCTGGGCGCGAGGACGCCGAGAGCTTCGGCGACCGCCGCATCCCGCCCATAAATATCCCTGCGAAACTGCACCTGGCCGTCATCGTCCACCCAGGCTGTGCAATAGAGTATATAAACCCTGATAGGTTCTGGTAATCTTACAGTCTGTTCCTCGTTCCTGTCAATCGCTGCCAGAATCGCCGGGCGGCTCCAGGCCGGGTCGGCCCTCAGAAGGTACTCCGCAAGCTCCAGGGGCTTATCGATCCTGATGCAGCCGGAGCTGAAGTTGCGCACCGTCTGATCAAAGAGCGTCCTGGCCGGCGTGTCATGGAGGTAGACATTGAACTTGTTCGGAAACATGAACTTGATTCGCCCCAGGGCATTGGACGGGCCCGGATCCTGGCGCAGCCGCAAAGGGAAGGTATCCTCCGTGAACTCTTCCCAGTCGATGGTGTCCGGATCCAGCTCGGGGGCGTCCGCCGCCCAGCTCGCGAACACCTTCATATTGTTCTCGGCGAGATAGCCGCGATCTTCCTTCAGGATCGGCAGCTTGTCCTTGACCGCGATGCTGTTGGGGACATTCCAGTATGGATTGATCACAAGATAGGTCATCACGTCGCTGAATACAGGGGTGCGCCGGTAGTTGCGGCCCACTATCGCCCGCATGCTCATCACCTGCTCTTCGGCCTCGAAGACGCGTACCTCGAAATTGGCGACATTGACCATGAGATACCGTTCACCCAGGTCCATGGGAAGCCAGCGCCACCGCTCCATATTGACCATTATCTGGCGGGCCCTTTCGGCGGCTGTCACATTGAGTTCGGCGATCGTGTTGCGGCCGACTATGCCGTCGACCTCAAGGCCATGGCCCTCCTGGAAGTGGCGTACGGCATTGTCCAGACTCTCGTCAAAGCGGTCC
>JASFOL010000185.1:0-4412 GCA_050116545.1 bacterium
GTGTGATTTTCATGGTTGGGACCCCTCCCTTTTGATCCTGTCGGTCAACAGTTTCCTGCGAACGCGGTGGACCTTCACCTTCGCGCTGGAAAGAGACAGCCCGAGCACGCGCGCTATCTCCTCGTAAGGCAGACCGTGCTCAGTGCGCATGACGAAGGCCGCTCTGTCATCCTCCGGCAGCCGGCGGAGAATCTCACATACCCGTTCCAGCTCCATCTGCGTCTCCAGCAGCCGGTCCGGCCCGGGGCCCGGGTCGGGGTGAACGTCTTCGAGCGCCTTGTGGTGTCTTGCCTTCCTGCGTCCTTCAAGATAGATATTTCTTGCGATCGTGAAGAGATATGCCTTGAGTGTCTCCGTGCGAATGTCATCGCGCCTCGACCAGGCCCGCACGAAGGTCTCAGAGGTAATGTCCTCGGCGTCTGCGCCCTCCCTGGCGAGCCAGAGGGAGAAGCGGTAGACCTCCGTGGCGTAAGTTTCGTATAGTTGCTTGAACTCGAGCATTTCGGGCCTCCGCATACACTATGCACGACGCGGCGATAAGTTACACGGTCTTTTGGGAAAAAGGCGTCGGACCTCGAGCGGTCCTCAGGTTTGTGGCCGGGTTGACACGGCTGCATGCCGATAGTAGAGTGGGTTGGACGAAAGGAAACAATGCGGTCAGCCCGGACGATAGATGCCTGTCTTGTAATCACCGCATTCGCATGCCTTCTGGTTTCGCTGTTTGACGCCGCGCCACCGCTCTTTGCTGGCACCCTCAGGTTTCCCATGACCAATGACATATGTCCGACTTCATCCTTCGGCAGTTACCGGAGCGGGCACTTGCATGCGGGGATGGACTTCTCCACGGGAGGCGTCACGGGCGTCCCGGTGGTAGCGGTGGACTCCTGCTATGTCTGGAGGATAAGGCTCTGGAACGGGGGCTATGGAAAAGCCCTATACGCGCAGCTTCCCGACGGCAAGGTTGTGGTTTACGGGCACCTGTCGAAGTACCGGCCGGACCTGGAGGACCGCGTCGAGGCCGAGCAGGACCGGCTGGGGAAGTACGAGGTCGAGCTCCTATTCGGCCCCGGTGAGTTCCCTTTTGGCCCGGGCGACACGCTGGCCTATAGCGGCGACACCGGCTCGGGGCCCGCGCACCTGCACTTCGAGATCCGCTCCGGCCAGGGAGATCACAACAAGATCAACCCGGTGCCTGATTACCTTGATATGGCTGAGGACCTGAATCCCGTGATTGAGAAGATCGGGATTGTGCCGCTCTCGCCCTGGTCGATGCTGGATGGCGGCTTCGAGCCGCTTGTGCTTTCGCGCGAGGCGGCCTCAGGTATGCTTGAGGTCACAGGACCGTTCGGGGTTAGCGTTTCGGCGAGGGATGAGGCGCAGTGCGGCAAGGTGATAACCCCGGTGCTTTATGAGGCCAGACTCGACGGTCATACCATCTGGCGATTCCACATGGTGACTTTTCCGTTCTCGAGATCCTACCTGGTGGGAGCGCTCTACGATTTGATTGGGGGAAACAGGTTCGTGCGGCTCTTCCAATCCGATCCACTGGACCTGAGCGGCTTTGGCGAGATCGCCCGGGACCAGCTGTGGAGCACCCTGAGCCTTCAGGATAGAGAAGAGCCCTATGAACTGCTGGTGAGGGTAGAGGACGCGTGGGGAAACGCCGACTCGGTGGCGATCCCGGTCCGCGCAGTTCAGCCGAACTCGCTTGCGGACAATGGCCGGAACCCGGGCGCCGGCAGGATCCTCAGTATCGATACCTCGGTTCACCCCGGGTATGTTGAGGTTCTTGTCCGGACGGACTCTTCGCCGGTTGTGCCCATGCGGGCCAGGATGGTGGGGTGGGGGCCGAAGACGCATGAGTTCTTTCCCGTGGGAGAGAACCTCTACAGAGCGATAATCCAGCCCGGTGAGAAATTGCCGGTTGATTCCAGGGTAAGGCTTAACATCCTCACAGGTCCTGGTGACAGGATTGCGGCAGAGCCCGAAGCAGTGGCGATAGGAGTGGTCGGAAGTGGACAGGGATTCGCCTGCTCAGGTGAACGCTTCGATCTGGATCTGGTGCCGCCTGAAGGAGACCTGCCCCGGACTCTGATTGAAATCAAGGAAGACAGCGCGGGAGTATATGAGAGATTTGAATCAGCGGCCGGGCGCATCCTGCTTGAGCCCCAGGGAGAGTTTCTTTACAAAGGGCTCGAGTTCCGGATAAGGGACTTGAAAGGAGATGTTACCCCCAAGCATGGCGTCTATGCCGACAGGGACGGCTGGCCGGTCTACCTTGGCCGTTTCAATTCAGCCGGCGTGGCCGAGATAAGGCTCCGGCGCATCGAGAACCTGGTTGTCCTTCAGGACACCGTGCCGCCGGAGATCACCTCCGTGGGTAGGTTCCGCCGGAGAAGCGATGGGAAGGCCACATTCACGGCGCGCGTGGCCGATAAGGGCTCCGGCGCCTCTGCAGGGAGCATCAGGGGATATGTGGACGGCGACATCGCCATCGTCTCCATCGATCCGGATACAGCGCGGTTAACGGGCCGCACGAGAAAGGCCTTGAAGTACGGCAATCATACGATTAGGCTGGAGGCCGAAGACAGGTTGGGAAATCTCGCAGTCACGGAAGTCGTCCTGGATCTCTCGAGGTAACCGCTTTGAAGTATTCCGATTTTGTACATCTTCATGTTCACTCCGACTATAGCCTCCTGGACGGCGCCGGAAGGGTGTCGGACTATATCGCCCGCGCGATGAAGTTCAATATGCCAGCGCTTGCCATCACCGACCACGGCAGCATGTTCGGGGCGATCAACTTCTATAAGAAGGCCCTGAAGGAGGGGATCAAACCCATCGTAGGGTGCGAGCTCTATGTGGCCCGGACCAACAGATTCGACAGGACGGCCAGGGGAAGAGGCGCCTGGGATACCAGCAATCACCTGGTCTGCCTCGCGAAGGACAATGAGGGCTATCACAATCTGATGAGGCTCTCGTCCAAGGGCTATACCGAAGGCTTCTATTATAAGCCCCGGGTGGACTTCGATCTCTTGAGCGAACACAGCGAGGGACTCCTGGTGCTTACCGCCTGCCTCAAGGGTGTAGCCTCCGAAGACCTGGCAGGCGAGGACTCTGTGAGGGCTAGATCTCAGGTGGGCCGGCTGGTCGATATCTTCGGCAAGGACAATGTCTATGTGGAGATACAGCGCCATGGCCTTTCCCAGGAAGAGACAATCCTGAAGGGCGCCGTGGAGATGGCGCGCGAGCTTGATCTGGCCCTGGTCGCCACCAATGACTGCCACTACATAGCCAAGGATGATGCCCGGGCACAGGACATCCTGCTCTGCCTTCAGACCGGCAAGGACCTGGATGATCCCAACAGGATGAGATTCTTCAATGACGAGTTCTATTTCAAGAGCCCGGAAGAGATGAGGGGTCTCTTTCCGGAGGCCCCCGAGGCCATCACCAACACGGTGGAAGTCGCCGAAAAGTGCAATCTCGATCTGGAGCTCGGGGTGATCCGGCTGCCGGACTTTCCGATTCCTGAAGGGTATCAGGACGACAATTCCTACCTGGAGGCGCTGGCCCGCAAGGGCCTGGAGATGAGGTATGGAACGCCCAGTAAGGAAGCGCTTGAACGGCTCGACTTCGAGATCAAGATCATAGAGCAGATGAGGTATTCGAGTTACTTCCTGATCGTGAGGGACCTGGTGGAAGCCGCGCGCGGCATGGGAATACCGGTGGGACCGGGCAGAGGTTCGGCCGCCGGAAGCCTGGTCTCTTATTGTCTCAAGATCACCGACGTGGATCCCCTCAGGTTCGGTCTGGTATTCGAGAGGTTCCTGAATCCCGAGCGGATCAGCATGCCTGATATCGACATCGATTTCTGCGATAAGCGCCGCCAGGAAGTGATCGACTATGTATCCAATAAGTACGGCAGTGACAGCGTAGCCCAGATCATCACCTTCGGCACCATGGCGGCGAGGGCTTCGCTCCGGGACGTGGGCCGGGTCCTGAAGATCCCGATCCCCGAGGTGGACAAGATTGCCAAGCTGGTCCCTGCCGAGCCGGGGATGACCCTCGATACGGCGCTGGAGCGGGTGAAGGAGCTCAAGCAGCTGGCGTCCAGCGACAATTACCGCGAGCTGGTGCAGATGGCCAGGAAGCTGGAAGGCCTGGCGCGCCACGCCTCCACGCACGCCGCCGGTGTCTTGATAACCCCTGGCAAGCTGATCGACCATGTTCCACTCTACCGCGGATCCAAGGGTGAGGTGGTGACCCAGTATGACATGAAGTCGGTGGAAAGCATCGGGCTCCTGAAGATGGACTTCCTGGGGCTGACCACCTTGAGCATCATCGAGGATTGCCTGGCGATGATCAAGGCCCAGCACGGCGTGGATGTGGACCTCGAGACTCTCCCACTCGACGAT
>JASFOL010000186.1:0-4411 GCA_050116545.1 bacterium
AGCCAGGCCTCTACCACACCGGATGAAGGTTCGATCACGGCTATCAGGTCGGAGTAGAGAATATTGGCGTATATCTTTCCCCTGATCATCTCCATCTCATTGATCTGGGTGACTGGGTAACCGTCGGCCGTGACGGTGACGGTATCGATGTGTTCGAAGGTCTCCAGGTCCAGGTGATAAAGCCGGTTGGAGCCATCGCTCATTATCAGGCTGGTGTCATCATCAGTCAGGCCCCAGCCGTCCGTGGGATAGGAGAAGCTGTCTACCAGATCGAATTCCTGGTGTTCCACGTAGACGAAACCCGACTCCTCCCTCCAGGTGATCTGGTAGATCAAGGTATCACGAATCGTAATGCCCTCGCCGAAGTAGGAGCTGTTTAGCTGGCGGCTCTTGACCACCACGCCGGTCTCAGGCACCACCTTCCTGAGCGATGACTTGCCGTAAAGGCCTGTACCTTCGTACAGGTAGCCGTTCTTATAGTAAAGCCCCTGGGTGAAGGCAGCGGGATCATGCGGGTAGGTGTTTATGAGATCATAGCCGTAGACCGGGACATCGGCTGAGCTCTCGGTTGTCAGAGTCAGGCCGGCCAGGATAATGGCCGACACCATGAGCAATCTGCGCAAAGCCACCTCCAAGCGGGTCATGCGGTGTTGGCGAATCGAAGTCCGACACATCACCCCATTATACCACATCTCGTGGGACTTTGCACCGCCTTACTCCCGGCGCGGCCGGCAGGCTAAAGTCGGCGCAGCGATCTGCCCATTGCGAATTCTACTGTTCCCAGAACGAAGTACAGCCCGTGAAGCCAGTGAATTCCACGGACCCAGTAGACCTGGATCACGATCCAGGCTACGAGAAAGGCGCCGAGCGCCATCGCCATCCAGCCGGCATAACGGTGACGCTTGAAAGTCAGCACAGCGCCCACCAGACTTCCCAGGCCATTGACCGTGAAGAGGACGATGCCCGGAATCAGAAAGGTCGTAAATGGAGAGGTCCTGAGCATCTCGATCGGCAGCCCGACACTGGCGCCGCTGGGGTCGAGGGTGAGTCCCAGGCCGCCCGCCACCGCTCCCAGTCCTATGAATGCCTGGAGTATCCCCAGGCTCATGACCAGTCTTCTGTTCTTCATCAAGGCCTCCCTGATTCTTTCAGAAACTCATAGGAAGTACGGCATCTGACCTTCGACAAACCTCGCCCTTGCGCGAGCGGCACAATAGGTCCGGTCCAAACTTTCTCATTGGCCTGATTGTTGTTTGACCGGATCGCGCCAGATGCTGCTCCTCGGGTTGCTTATCCCCATGCGCTTGAGATCGATCACCTGAGTTCCGGCGAGGTGATCATGAAGCGCCCGACGGTCGGAGTTGAAAACGAACAGAGCATTTACCAGGGACACAATCGAGATTATGAGCCCCAACATGCCGCCCCAGGGGGAATCGGTCCATTGAATACGGGGCCGCATTCCCGAAAGCAGGAGAATCAGCGGTCGAACCAGCACAAGCCTCCACCAGCTCGGATGCCGGAAATCCATCGTGACTATCCGTGTGCCGAGAATCCGCTTCCCGACGGTCTGACCCCTTGTGACCAGGAGGTAGGCCTGCAGGGCGCCTACGGCGATCACTATGACGGTGAGCAGGGCGGCCCATGGAGTCTCGACCCAGCGAAGGAAGAACTGATGGGGTGTCTCGGCCTGGCCCGGAGGCACCTGCGGGGCAGACAGCCAGGCGATTGCCAGACTCGGGATGGCAACCAGAGCGCTGTCGATCATGTATCCCAGGAGTCGCTTCCAGCGCGAGGCAAGGAATCGCGTCTGATCAGGAGCTTCCTGTTCTGCTTTTGCAGCTTTGTCCTCACCACAGTTGGAGCATTTGAAAAGAAGAGCCATCAGGGACTCCCTTCTTGTAGTGACAGGCACCGTCCGGGTGAATGCCACCTCTCACAATACGCAGCGACTCGTGTTTTCATTCTGACCTGCTACCGGCGCCTTGTCAACACCGCCTGCGAGCCAATCATGTTGACATCCGGGCGGATCTGCGGTATTCCGAGAGTGCTGCGCAGCATCAAAGCCCGGGGGTTATCCCGGGCGGCGGGCATCGCCGGATCGGTGCGCAGCCGAGGTAATGAGGAGGTGTGATGGCCGCGCATTCCCACAAGGGCAAGACGTCTGAGGATCACCTGGACAAGAGAGCGGTGCTGGATGCCCTGGGGATTCTTCCCGGGCAGACCATCCTCGATGCCGGCTGCGGATACGGGTATATGGCCAGGGAGTTTGCGCGTGCATTGAATGGCAGCGGGCGAGTGTACGCCCTGGACAGTGACGGTGATGCCATCGCGGCGCTTCGCGCCGGGACCGAAGGCACTCTGATCGAGCCGCTTGAAAGCGACGTGAGCAGGCCAACCCCGCTCAGGTCGTCCTCGGTTGACCTGATCTATCTTTCGATGGTTTTCCACGGCTTCTCAGGAGATGAGCTTACCGGGTTTCTGGCTGAGGCCCGACGTCTGCTCAAACCCGATGGCCGGCTTGCCATCGTGGAAGTAGATAAGGAGGAAACACCCTACGGGCCGCCACTCGACCTCAGATTCTCCCCCGGGGAACTCAAGCGCGAAGTCGGACTGCCGCCCGGGGAGACCGTGAGGGTGGGACATCATCATTACATGCAGATCTTCAAGAACAGCGGCACCGACATAAACAGGCAGGCGCCGGTTCAGGGGGCTGCCGAGGCGTCTATCGACGCCCCGCCTCAGGTTGTGTGGTCGACTCTTGCGGACATAGAGTCCTGGACGGAATGGAACTCCGATGTATCCCGGGCGAGCCTGCAAGGGCCGCCGGCCGCCGGCACCCGGTTCAGCTGGAAGGCTGGCGGCATGCCGATCGAGTCGAAGCTGCTTGACGTGGCGCCGCCGGCGCTGCTTGCCTGGTCAGGTTCAACAATGGGAACCCGCGCGATACATGTGTCCCGGTTCACGGCCAGGGACGGCGGGACCTGGGCCGTCACGGAGGAGTCGTTTGAGGGTTTCCTGGCGTGGCTCCTTCGCGGCCCTCTGCGCAGGATGCTGGCCGGGTCCCTGGAGCGCGGACTGAACGCACTGAAGTCGGAGAGTGAGAGGCGGATGCGTACTTCCACGGGGAGGGTCGAGGAATGAGATACCTGGCAATAGGGCTTGTCGCGGCAGCACTGGCCGTGACGCTTTCTTCATGCGGCGGTTCCGACAAGCAGGAGTCGAGCGGGTCGGGGTGCCTGGCTGATTCTATCTACGCGGCTGCCCTGATCGGTCACCTCCGGGCCAACTTCGACGACATCCACGATGTATCGATGCGCTTTCATCATCTGGATCACGATCTCAATGGAGTGATTCGGATCGACATGCACTGGGAAAACGGCCGGATGACCGGATCTTCGGTGGCCGTCAATGAGACCGGCAACGAGGACTTCGCGAATGCCCTGATCGAGAATATGCAGAAGTGGTATATCGAGGAATTAGCAGGACCCTTTGACTTCAGCCTTCCACTCAAGATCACGATTGTGGGGAGCGATGACTCGACATTCCACGAGAAGGGGATTCTGACCGGCGAGGTCATGGATGAAGACGGCAGTCCCGTCAAGGGAGCTCAGGTGTTTCTCCGGTCCTCCGAAGATCCGGCCATTGAACTCAGCCCCTGCACCTCTAATCGTGAGGGGATCTTCGTGAAGACCCTGATCCCTGTGGGAGACTGGGATGTGCTGTGCGCCGCGGACGGCTATGAAGAAGCCATCGTCGAAGACCTGAGTTTCGAAGCGGGAGATCACCTGAGACAGAAGTTCACCTTGAAACGAAGCAGGTGAAACCGGTCCCGGGACCTGCATGGAAGGGGAAAAGAGCATGAGACAACGTGGAGCGATCTTCGCGGTCACGCTTATACTGAATGCCTGCCTTTGGGGTTTTGCCATGATCATGTCGGCACACACCCTGCGGGGCACGGGCGCGTACCAGCAGATCCAGAATATCCTTGCCGGTTGCGCCGGCGCTTCATTGATGGTGGTGCTGGTCGGTCTCGGCAGGCTGGCCATGAAGCCGGACGAGTAGGTGCCGGCCTTTAAGCGCCGGTGCATTGCGGCTGCATTGGACGTGTGGGCATTCCGGAAGGAGGCGGAGAATGGGCTTTATCTGGTTTCTGATTATCGGAGGTTTGGCGGGCTGGCTTGCCGGCCTGATCATGAAGGGCCGTGGATTCGGCATCTTCGGCAATATCATAGTCGGAATCATCGGAGGCCTGATCGGTGGTTTCCTGTTCGGCGTGTTGGGCTTCACGAGCACGAATGTGATCGGTTCGCTGATCACGGCCCTCGTGGGGGCCATAGTGCTTCTGTTCATAGTGGGTCTGATCAAGAAGTCTTAGCGGGCAGCGCCGGTTACGGCAATATTGGCAACAGCA
>JASFOL010000187.1:0-4377 GCA_050116545.1 bacterium
TGCTCGCGCTGGTGATAGGCTCGGGCAGCCGCGGCAGGGGCGCGATGGAACTGGCCGACGATCTGGTCTCGTCCTTCGAGTCGGCGAGAGACCTCGCGCTTGCCAGCGCGGAGAGGTTGTGCCGCGTGAGCGGAGTGGGTGTCGCGCGAGCGAGCCGGGTTATGGCCGCGATCGAACTTGGAAGGCGGGTGCTCAAATCAAGCAGGGGGGACAGGAAGACGGTGCGGTGTCCCGCGGACGCGGCCGGTGTGGTGATGGAAGACATGATGAACCTCGACCGCGAGCATTTCAGGGTGATGCTTCTTGATTCGAAGAATGCGGTGATAAGCGTGGAGACGGTTTCGATAGGAACGGTGAACGCTTCGATCGTGCATCCCAGGGAAGTCTTGAAGCCCGCGCTCGAGAAGAGCGCCACGTCGATAATACTGGTTCACAACCACCCGACCGGGAGCGTATCTCCGAGCCGTGAGGACATTCTTATCACCAGGCGGTTCGAGAAGTGCGGAAGAATCCTGGGGATCGATGTTGTCGATCACATTATAATAGGCGACAACAACTATGTTAGCATGAAAGAAGGCGGATATCTTTAGGGGGAGCCGATGTCCTTCGCAGGTCTTACAGGTCTTTTCACAAATGACATAGCAATCGACCTTGGCACCGCCAATACCCTGGTCTGTGTGAAAGGCAAGGGTATAGTGCTCGACGAGCCTTCGGTCGTGGCGGTGGAAAAGGACACAAACAAGATCCTTGCCGTCGGCCGGGAGGCTAAGGAAATGCTGGGCCGCACCCCGGGTGAGATCAGCGCGATCAGACCTATGAAAGACGGCGTGATCGCCGACTTCGAGGTCACCGAGCTGATGTTGCGTGAATACATAAGCAGGGTGCAGGGCGACCGCTTCCTTTCCAAGCTGGTAAGGCCGCGCGTGATCATCTCGGTCCCCTCGGGAATCACCGAGGTGGAGAAGAGGGCGGTCCGGGACAGCGCGGAACACGCCGGCGCCAGAGAGGTCTTCCTGATCGCCGAGCCCATCGCCGCCGCGATAGGGGTCGGGTTGCCGATCGACAAGCCGGCCGGGAACATGGTGATCGACATAGGGGGCGGGACCACCGAGATCGGTGTGATCGCCTTGAACGGCATAGTGGGTGTCGCCTCCATAAGGATCGGCGGCGACGAGATGGACGAAGTTATCACGCAGCATATCAAGGCCGAGTACGGCACCCTGGTGGGAGAGCAGACGGCGGAGAGGATCAAGTTCATCACCGGCGCCCTCGACACCGGTCCCGATGAGGAAATCGAAGTCCGCGGAAGGGACCTCGTGAAGGGCGTTCCGCAGGTTGCGATGGTATCCAAGAAGCGGGTGATCGACGCGCTGCAGGAGCCGATCAATGAGATCATCAAGGCGCTCAATCTGTCACTCGAGAAGACACCGCCGGAGCTCGCGGCGGACATAGTCGACAAAGGCATACTGATGACGGGCGGGGGCTCCCTCTTGAAGGGCCTGGATCAGATCCTCAGAAGCGCCACCGGCCTTCC
This sequence comes from bacterium, assembly GCA_050116545.1. Taxonomy (GTDB): domain Bacteria; phylum Arandabacterota; class Arandabacteria; order Arandabacterales; family Arandabacteraceae; genus JAUVJV01. The sequence continues at coordinate 1,535 of JASFOL010000187.1, forward strand.
GATTTACGTCGTGGAGGACCCTCTCAAGTCGGTGGTGCTTGGTGCCTACAGGGCATTGGAGGAGCCCGAGAAGTACGAAAAGATCCTGATGAAGTCCCGAAGGATATGGTAGTAAATGAGGCGTGGTTGGCAACCTCCCTTGCAGCGAGACATCGCTGTCCTGATCGTCCTTATCCTGATCTCGACGGGATTCATCGTTCTGGACAGGGTGCACAGTGAGGCATCGGTGGTCGGCATCCTGTCACGTCCGTTCTCTCCTTTTCTGAAGATCTCGTCCCGCGTGATGGCCCTGTCTTCGCTTCAGACCGAGAACCGCCTTCTCCGCTCGAACCTGATGGCCAAGTCCGAAGAGAATGCGAGGCTGCGCGAGCAGGTTCACGAGGTCGGGCGGTTACGAGACCTGGTGGACTTCCGCAAGGCCCACCGGGGAAGTCTCATGGTGTCGACAGTGGTCCTCGAGATCGAGGCCAGGCTCGGAGGCGGGATCGTCCTGGACGGGGGAAGCGATCTTGGGTTCGAGGAGAACATGACGGTGATCTCACCCGACGGGCTGGTCGGCCGCGTGGTCAGGGTCAGGAAGAATGCGTCTCTGGTGAGAAGGATCGTGGATCCCGGCTACAGGGTGAGCGCCCTGACCCTGAGGACCAGAGCGAGTGGAATCCTGGGCCGGGACAATACGGGCAAGCTGATAATGGAGTGGGTATCGCCCAATGCGGAGATCGCTCCCGGCGACACCGTGGTCTCATCGGGTCTGGGCTCGGTGACGCCCAAGGGCATCCTGATAGGACAGGTGGTCGCGATCCAGGCCAGGCCGGAGAGCTTTTCCCAATCGCTTCGGGTAGAGCCCTTCGTGGACTTCGGCCGGCTGGAGGAAGTCTTCGTGATGATGGAACGCCCGCCGGATTACAGGGCGATCATCGAGGGGCAGGACGAGCAGAAGTGAAAACTGAAAAGCAAGGGTGAATGCTGATGGGAAAGGGTGAGTCGCGATGACCGGAGGCAGATGCTGATGCGCAAGGTTTCGCTGTGGCTGGTGGTTCTCATCACGCTGCTGCTTCAGGTCACGCTGTTCACCAGAATCGAGGTGGGGGGGATAGGACCTGACCCCGTCCTGATAGTCCTGGTTCTGGTGGCTCTGGCTCTCGGGCCGGTGGTCGGGGCCCTGTTGGGGTTCCTGATCGGGCTTGCGCAGCTTGCCATTCTCTCGACATCGATGGTGTCGGCGCCGCTGGCCGCCACCCTGGTAGGCTATCTGGTGGGCAAGTACGGCACCAAGATCATGTACGAAAGCTATCTTGTCCAGTTTCTGATTCTATTCCTGGGCGTCCTGGCCTATGACATAGTCAACTTCACAATATCCAGCCCCGGACAGCTAGGGCTCGTCCTGGTCAGGTTCTCACTGGGGAGCGCCCTTTACACCGCGGCGGTCGGAGTGGTGCTGGTGGTTTTCATAGAGAAAGTAGTGGGCCTGAGGTTGATCAAGTAATATGGCGACTGTAAGAAACGGCATATCCGCCGCATCCACCAAGGTTCCCTCGATCATCGCGGCCGGACTGATCGGCATCCTTGCCGTCGCGCTTTTCCGGCTGCAGGTTGTGGAGTATTCGCGCTACCGCCGGCTCGCCAAGAACAACTATGTCGTGCAGGCTTCGATCAAGGCGCCGCGGGGAGAGATCGTGGACAGGAACGGGTTCGTGATCGCCGGCTCGAGGCAATCGTTCTCGATCTGCGGAGTTCCCCGGTCATTGCTCGCGAACGGAGAGGAGATCCTTATCCTGGCGGGCATCCTGAAGGTGGACGAGGAATTCATCCGCTCGAGGCTCGAGCATACGGCGCTTTCCTACCGGCCGACCGCGATAATACGTGACGCCGACTTCGCCACCATGAGCCTGATCGAAGAGCTCTATGTGGATCTGCCCGACGTGATGGTGGTTTCCGAACCCGTCAGGAGCTATCCGCGTGGTCCCCACTTCAATCACATTATCGGATATGTGGGAGAGGTGACTCAGAGTGAGATCGACTCCGAGTCTGGAGACTATCAGCCGGGAGACTTCATCGGAAAGGCCGGCGTGGAGAGGTACTATGAGGAGTACCTGAGGGGAGCCGACGGCATGCGATATGTCGAGTTCAGCCCCGGCCAGGGCACGCGCCCGATGGAGGTGACTTATCTTCCCGCCGACAATCCCAAACCGGGCATGAGGCTCATACTCAATGCCGACGATGGGCTGCAGCTTCTGGCCCACAGCCTCCTGAAAAACCGCAGAGGGTGCATCATCGCCCTGGACGTTAAGACCGGAGGTGTGCTGGCCATGGTCAGCGGCCCCACCTTCGATCCCAATCTCTTCGCCACCGGAATCTCAAGCTCGGACTGGAAGGACATAATAGGGAGCCCCGGCAAGCCGCTCATTAACCGGGCCATCCAGAGCAGGTATCCCCCGGGCTCGGTGTACAAGCTGGTCACGGCCGGGGCCGCGCTGGAGCGGGGACTGGTCAACCTGCGGACAAGGTTCAAGCCCTGCACGGGCTCATACAGGTTCGGCAACCGGGACTTCGGTTGCTGGAAGAAGGACGGACACGGCTCGGTGGATCTCATCGGGGCGATCGAGGCCTCATGCGATGTCTACTTTTACCAGCTGGCCGAAAGGCTGGGTCTCGACAGCTTCAGCGCATCGTCGGTGGAGTGGCACCTGGGAGAAAAGACAGGAATCGACCTTCCCGGAGAGATAGCCGGAGTGGTGCCCAGCAAGGAGTACTTCGACCGGATCTATGGAACGCGGAAGTGGACGCGAGGCGTGATGCTCAATCTTTCAATAGGCCAGGGCGAGCTCCTCATAACACCCTTG
>JASFOL010000188.1:0-4372 GCA_050116545.1 bacterium
ACAGTTCTTCTACAGCCTGATCCGCTTCAGTCTCTCGCGGGACCGTGAGACCAGGGCGGACGCGGTGGCCGTGCGACTCACCCGCGACCCGATAGCCCTGTCAGAGGCCCTGTACAAGATCTCACGAGGCTGGCGTGGATTCGGCCAGATCGACAAGAACTTCTCGACGCTCTTCATCCTGAATCCCACCAGGGAGGCCAGGGACGAGCGCGAAGGCTTCCTTGACAATCTCTTCTCCACACACCCTCCCATCAGGAAGCGCATGAGAATCCTGGCCGAGATGGCCCATACCGATGTGGCCCACGTCATCCATGATGTCATAAGCCGGGGTCGCGAAGAAGAGGCCGCCCGGGAGATAACCGTGGAACCCGGAGATGACGAGCCCCGGTGGATGCTCCGTGACGATAAGGAAAACTGGAAGGGCCCCTTCACCGCAAGCCAGGCAATGGTGCTGGGCTGGCTGACACCCGCCACATGGGTCAAGCGCTTCGGCGGCGAGGGCACACATCAGGCGATGGGCGCAAACCCCGGCGCCTCCCCAGGCGGGGGCGCTGTCTCCGGCGCTCAGGTGAATGAGCCGGGCGGAACCACCGGGCAGGCTGCCGGGCAGGCGATCGGGCAGGCCCGGGAAGAGCCCCTGCTGGCGCCCGTCTTCGACTCCAGGCTGGGCGGGGCCAATATATCCAAGTTCATCTGCCCCACCTGCAATCAGAAGCTGATCGATGAGGACTATGAGGGCGCAACCATCCATCGTTGCGCCTTCTGCCACGGCGCCCTGGTGGACGGCAGGAAGATGACCCGCATCAGCCTGAGAACAGATAAGGGTTTCAGCGAGCGCATCGCCAGGCTGGCCGACCTCACTCAGAAGAACGGTGAGGCGAGACGCAGCCAGGGAGCAAAGCCTGAAGCCTCTCCCTTCAAATGTCCCAAATGCGATTCTCAGATGCAGCGGAGATTCTACACCTATCAGTATCTGGTTGAAGTTGACAAATGCGCCTGGTGCGGTATGGTCTGGTTCGACAAGGACGAATTGGAGATCATCCAGTACTTGATAGAGCACGGTGACGCGGCTGCACAGGAAAGGGGGCAGTGAACATGACAGTTATAATCATTCTGGTGATACTCGGCGCGATCGTGGTCGCCTTCATAGGAATCTTCAACCGCTTCGCCCAGCTTCGCAATGAAGTGAAGAACGCCTGGGCAGGCATCGAGGTCCAGCTCAGGCGGCGCCACGACCTCATCCCCAACCTGGTGGAGACCGCCAAGGGCTATCTCAAGCATGAGCAGACCACTCTGGAGAACGTGATAAAGGCAAGACAGCAGGCCATAGATGTCTCGGGAATAAAGGACAAGATGCAGGCGGAGAACATGCTGACGCAGTCGCTTCGAAGCCTCTTCGCCGTCGCCGAGAACTATCCCAACCTCAAGGCCGACAAGAACATGATGTCGCTCCAGAACGAGCTGACCTCCACCGAGAACAAGGTCTCCTTCTCACGCAACAACTACAATGACTGGGTGACCAAGCTCAACCGGTACATCGACAGCTTCCCGTCAAACATCGTGGCCAACTTGTTCCATTATGAGAAGGCTGAGCTCTTTGAGATCGAGGACGCGGCGGTGCGCGAGGCTCCAAAGGTCCAGTTCTAGGCGCTGCGGTACACGAAGTTCCAGAGGTCGAATTCCAGGCCGACATGTTCTCGTAGAATCCGAGGGATGAGCTCATGGGAACTTTAAAGCTGATCGCCGCGATCCTGATCACCGCGGTGGCGGTGGGTTCGGTAGCATACTTGTGGCACATATCCGCGACAAAGGATCTGAGAGAGCAGATTGAGACCGAGCCGCCCGAGTATTGCTTCCTCAAGCTCTACTGGGCCGATCCCGAGACCTTGACGGCCAGGCCAGACTTTTTGATCCCCGTCCCCGAGTCGCTCTCGCTCACTGAGAAGCTTGAAGTCCTGGCGAGGCAACTCTCGCGTCACAAGTTTGGCCGGCTTCCGATCGTGGTCAGGGAGCTTCGCGAACAGGATGGCAAGAGGATAGCCTCCATCGATCTTCGGGAGACCGACTGGAATCGTCACATATTCAAGATGTGGGACAGCCTGGCGGCCGTTGGAGAGCGGCAGCGAGCGGACTCGGTGTTCCGTAAGCGCCGGCGCCCGACCTGGCGTGTGGTCTATTTCCAGGGAACGTGCGGAGGCACCCAGACAACCCGTACGCTCATTCACACTTTCCTTCAGGAAGACTACGAAGGCGAGTGGATCGATGCCGCCGAGTTCTACTATGAGGGCGATCCGATGTCAGAGGATAGATTCGAGCACACCAACCTCGGTGGCACAAAGATCAGAAGAACCACACGAAACGGGGGCCCTTCACCTTAGTTGGCAGGCAAACCCACTCCGGATAACCTTCGGTGACATCGATTCACCTCATATTACGGCCAACCCCCACCCTCCCCTGCCAGGTTCAGTTTGCTTAAAGCGTCCAAGCTCAAGTGACGACTTAAGGAGTAGTGTGATGATCGTGCCGGGTTTCTGCCCGGCCAGGCAGGACGCATGATAATCAATGCGCAAGGGGGAATAGCCCGTGGAGGGATGCCAGAACACCAGATCGCTGCCCATCATTCTCCTGCTTGTGGCTGTCCTTGCCGGCGCGACCTACTTCGTCGGCTGGGAGATCCCCGTCGCCGCGGCCGCCGTGGCGGCGATGATCACGGCCGGATGCTGGGTAAATGACACGGTCTCCCACAAGCGCGCCTGCCCTGAGTGCAGCGCGGCACGGGCCCATCTGCTTCAGTCTCATCCCGAATGGCTGACCTGGATCGACGCGCGCTCCCATCGGGCCGACCTCGGCGAAGAAGCCATCATCGCCGTCTTTTACCAGGACCCCGACCGGCCGGCCAAGCCGGCGCCCTATAAGCTTTTCGCGGTCGAGTACGGCAATTGCGCCGTCAGCGAGCTTGAAGCTTCCCGGTTCACCGAGTACCGCATCGAGGATTACAGGTAGCCCCGGAACCGGATTCCGCTCCTGCTAAAGCCTCTCACAGGGATTCCCTTCTCCGGCCCCTGTGTTCACGGCCTTATTGCTTGACCCCGCTTCCGGCCCGTGATACCACAGCCTTACCATGAGAATAGGCGAACGCAGCTACAATATCCGCACGGGGCTCTCCATATTTCTCACGATAAGCGTCCTGAGCGCGCTCGCCATCTTCTTTCTCACCGCCGACACGGGCTCCTGGAGAGATTTCAGGCGGATTTCGCCCGGGTACGCAGCCCTGGCAGGCCTGCTGATGATAGCGCAATGGTGCCTGAACGCTTTGCGCTTCAAGATCCTGCTCAACTGTCTGGACAACAATGTAAGCTTCATCACATCCCTAAAGGCTTTCATGTCCAATGTCTTCATGGCGGCCATCACCCCGTCTCAGACCGGCGGCGGCCCGATGCAGATATATGTGCTCAACCGCTCGGGCGTCTCGGTTGCCAGGGCGTTCGCCGGCTGCCTGATGGGCGCGGTGCTCACCGTGGTCAGCCTGCTCTCCACCACGCTCGCCATTCTCGTCTTCTCGCCGGGATTCAGGCTGGAGCTGGGCCGGCACCTGGCAGGGGTTCTGCTGGCGGCCGTGATCGTCTGTTCACTCCTGGCATCGCTCTTTCTCCTGTCATTGTTCAGGATAGACCTGGTCAGACGGGTGGTGGGAAGGAGCCTCCTAGCCATTCTGCGCTTTCTCAAGACCGAGAGGCGCCTGGCCTTCACCAAGCGGGTCCTGGGAGGCATCAACCAGTACCGCGAGAGCATCGCCATGTTCGGCCGGGTAAGGAAGCGCAGGGTCGCCCTCGCCCTCTTTGTCACGCTGGCCTGCCTGGCCACCAATAGCCTGATCGCTCCCGTCCTGATCCACGGCCTCGGGGTCGACCAGGACCTTTCGGCGACCTATCTTGCCCAGCCCATCCTTTTCTTCATCGCCTATTTCGGCCCCACTCCGGGGGCAAGCGGGATCGCCGAATTCAGCAATTACTGGCTGCTGACTTCGCTTGAGATTGATCCGGCAATGATGGGAGTCTATACCGTGCTGTGGCGGATCTTCACGATCTTCATAGGTGTCGCGGTTGGAGGCCTGGTCGTTCTCTCGATCATTCCGAGGGCGGAACGGGCCGCATAGAGGCGTCGAATCTATGAGACCTCTTGTTCAGACGAACTCACTCTTGCACCGACTGCCGGCGGTGCGGAGCCGATCGTCGCAGGCAATGCAGGCTGCCGGCGACACGGAGCGGATTGCCGCAGGCGGTGCTTTTTACTATGTTCTGAAAGGCGCCGGCTCGAAAGCGCGGGGAGAAAGGCCGGTGCGATGGAGGTTCACTGACTTGAAAACCACACG
>JASFOL010000189.1:0-4366 GCA_050116545.1 bacterium
GGCCGCAGGTCGGCCGATGGGAAACCCGCCGATGACAAGACCAGGGGCCGGCGGTCAAACGCGAGGAAGTCTCCCGACGATAGATCCAGGAGCCGCAGGCCGGGCGGCCGAAGATCGGTGCTGCGCGGAACGGTCAGCTTCATACGCAAGTGGCAGGGAAAGGACCGGGAGCCCAAATAGTGCCGGGGGCTTGTGAGCCCGGCCGTCCCGACAGGCGCCGGGATGAGTCTGTGTACCGAACCCGATCCTACTGGTGTCCCACCGGATAGCCCCGGGACATCCACTCGAAGAAACCCTCGTCCAGAATCGCGGTCTTCTCGAAGCCATGCTCTCTCAGGCGGTCAAGGGCCCTCCCCGACATCGCATGTGGGCACACGCAGTAGGTGATTATCCACATGTCCCTCGGAAGAAGATCGACGGCCTGGTCCACCTCATAGAACGGCACGGATACAGCGCCCTCGACGTGGGCCTGGAGATAATCATTGTGCGGTCTCGCGTCGATGATGATGAACGATTTGCCTGCCTCCATTGCCGCGTGTATGCTGTCGGCCGGAACGAAACGGCCGTCGCGCGGCGTGAAATCAGCCGGAGGACCGGCCGGATTCAATACGGCATTCTCAAGCCGGCCCTTTGAGAAGGACACATCAACATCCTTATCGATGGGGCCGTGTTCCAGGTCCACCCTGAGGGTTCTCAAATAGGCCACCAGATTGTCTATTTCACCGGCAAGGAGCTTGCGCTTGAATCCGGGCATCGGCGTTCCGGGCCGGCCCTCTGCTATGGCATGGCGAAGGTAGCCGTCGCTCGCGGTTTCATGGAGCACCGGATTGTTCACACTGACCGCCATGCCGCCCTGGCCCTTGCTTCCGTGACAGGACGCGCACAGCTGCTTATAGGTCTTCGCGCCCTCGGCGGCATCTCCATCTATCGTCTCATTCCCTATCTCGATGGATTCCTCGACCTGCCAGGAGCGGATGAAGGCGAGAAGCGCGGAGACATCATCGTCCCCGAGCACTCCGCCGTACTCCTTGCCCCAGGCGGACATCGATGTACCGGGCCGGCCCCTGACGATGCCATGAACTATGAACTCGTCCGTCGCGCTCCTGAGGAACTCCTGGTTGCCGAGAGCATTGGCCTCGTCGGCCGCGAAACCCTCACCGTCCCTGCCGTGGCAGAAGGCGCAATACCTGGAATAGAGGCCGGCGCCCGTCAGAACGATGCCGGCCCGGGCATCTTCGGCCGCCCCCTCCGGGTTCGCCGCCGCATCCTCAGTCCCGGCCTTCTCTTTCACCTCGGCCTTATCCTTCACCTGTGCCAGCGCGAATGCCGCGGCCGCCAGCGTGACGACTAATATCACCAGTGCAAGCGTGTTCCTCGGTCTCATTTAACTCTCCTTCGGGTGGCATGCGGACCACCGGCGGATCCAGCGTCTTTTGCATAATACGGGTTTGGAAAACGGCGCAGACTACCGGCCGATATCCCCTTCAAAGTGAATATAGTAGAACCTCACCTCTCCCTCGACCGGGATCAGCCGAAGCTCGTGGGTCCCGAACTTGGGATTGCTGACGATATGTTTCGGAACAGCCTGTCGCAGCTCTATGTACGGAATGGCGTCCTCCACGCTCACTTTCACATCTTTGCCCCAGGCCTCCTGCGGAAGATAGGACCTGTCCTGCATGATATTCACACGGGCCGCGTTCTCCCCTGCCGGTTCCAGGAGTACCCAGATGTCCTTGCCCGAGTAGATAACACGCAGGTAGGATGTTTCGCTCTCCACATAGTGCAGGGCATCGCCATCGATTTCCCATCTGCCCTGCAGGTAGACTTTTCCGTGATCCCGTCCGCGTGAGTCGGTATACATCTTGAACCGGCCAACTCCGGTGGAGTCGGCGCCGACTATGAATCCATCGGCGAGGCCAAATCTGATCTCGGTGGTCGCCTTCGCCCCGTCGGCGGCCGCTTTGGGCTCGAATAGGAATGGAAGTATGGTTCCCGGCGTAATCCGGCGGAGCAGTGCCTGGATCCTCTCCTCGAGTGCCCGGAACTCCGCCGGATCGGATGTCTTGAAGACGATCTTACCTTCCGGATCCAGGAGAACAAATGCGGGCAAGGCCTCCAGGCCATACTTCATACGCACCTTGCTCTCGAAGTCCATTCCAACCGGGATCCTGAGATCGGCAGCCGCAATGGCCGTGGCGGCATTGCCGGGATTCTTGAGAGGCTTGAACTCCGGGCAGTGAAAACCGATCACCGTCAGGCTATCCGCCCGGTACTTGGGCGCCCAGTTCCTGATAAGCCGGCAAGCGGGTTCAGAGGTCCTGCTTCCGGCATCAAAGAAGAAGAGCAGGGCCGGATGGCCGAGCAGGTCGGACAGGGTCAGGGAATCCGCCAGCATGCATTGATCTACTGAAAAATCCGGCGCGCTCGCAGGTCCCCCAAAGCCGGGTTGGGCCCACAAGAACACAGTCAGGCCGAGGGCCACGAGGCCCCTGTTCCAGGCTCGCGATAGTGAAATATGAGTGGTTTTCATAGGCTGATTATAACGTAAGCCAGCGGCGGCCTGATGTCAACTGTAGCCTGCCGGCAGGGCCGCCGCGGGGCCCGGCATCAGGTCGCACAGGCTTATCTTGGACCCTCTGACCGGGTCGGCCGCTTTCCCGGCCGGCCTACCCGGCAAGGGGCTCGATATTCCGCTTGACAAGCCGGCTTATTGGTATTAATTGGGACTCGAAAGAGGGGGTGGTTCCGGTGAAGTGTCATTTTCATACTCGGTCGAAGGCCACAGCGGCCTGCTCGGCGTGCGGCATCGGCCTCTGCAAGCAGTGCCAGATCGAAGACGGTGGTCACATCTACTGTGATAATTGCTATGCCGCGGGCGAGACCGAGCATGAAAACGCCGCGGACAATGCCGATGACGACCTGGAGTCGGAAGACCTGATCGATCTCGAGTTGATGGATATGCTGGATACCGATGATGACGATGGGCTCTTCTAACGCATGACCGCGGCCGTACGGTGATGCCGCCGAAGTATTCGCCGCCCCTTTCTCCTCCTGCACCGCGCCACAGCCCGCCCCGGTTGACTTAGGGTTTCAGCCGAAGTTATATTGAGTTAGGTTAAACCCCTGCATGCAAGGTTCTTTGTTCTCGAGGATCAAGATGAACATGTGCCGCGAAATCGCCCGGAAAACCATCCCGATCCTGCTTCTGGCCGTGCTCTTGTGCCTTTCCGCGGCGGCCACGGCTGGTGCCGATGGGGGTGAATTCAAGATTGCCCGGCTCAAGTACCGTGGAGGCGGCGACTGGTACAGCGATCCCACGTCCCTGCCCAATCTTCTCAAGGGCGTTCAAGATATGCTCGGCATAAGTGTGGCAAAAGAGGAGGTGCGGCTTTCCATAATGGACGAAGCCCTCTTCACCTGCCCATTCGCATATATGACGGGCCACGGGAAGGTGAAGTTCTCGGAGGAGGAGGCGGCGAGGCTGAGGCTCTACCTGGCGTCGGGCGGCTTCCTCTGGGCCGACGACAATTACGGCATGGATGAATACTTCAGGAAAGAGATAAGGAAGGTGTTTCCGGAGCAGGAGCTGGTGGAGATACCCTTCGACCACGAGATCTATCACATGGTCTATGCTTTTCCGGGCGGTCTGCCCAAGATCCACGAGCATCACGGAGGCCCGCCGCACGGTTACGGGATCGTACACGACGGGCGGCTGGTTGTTTTCTATTCATACAATACAGACATAGGCGACGGCCTGGAGGACGCCGACGTGCACAATGATCCGGCCGAGAAGCGCCATGCGGCCAGGAAGATGGCCGTCAACATAGTGGCCTATGCCTTGACCCACTGAGGGATATCGATCCGGGAATCCCGGACTGAGGAGTGACGGATGCCGAATGGTGTGGCGCCGGTAGAAGAGATCAAGAGCAGGCTGCGCGGGGTGAGGACAGCGAGTATCACCACCGGCGTATTGTCGGCTGTGGCGCTCTCGCTTCTTGTGGTGGGCTCCTCCTGGCTGCTTGTCTCCGCCCTGGACATGGGGCTCGGGCTTCCGGACTCGCTCTTGAAGGTGATCGCTGTCTTCCTGCTGGTTTCCGCCCTGGCGGCTCTGGCATATGTGCTTTTCAGGGTTTTCACCGTTTCCCATTCGATCAGGACATATGCGGCCCGGGTTGGCGAAGAGCTGGAAGAGATCGGCCTGGGTCTGTTGACAGTTCTGGACCTTTCTGGCGCGGACAGCGAGCGCCTGGGATATTCCAGCGCTCTTATCGACAGGAGCATAGCGGGAATCGCCGATCGGGTTCGCGGCCTGGACTTTCAGGTCCGGGCCAGAAGAAGGAATGCTCTGGTCTTCACGGCCTGTCTC
>JASFOL010000190.1:0-4351 GCA_050116545.1 bacterium
CACGAAGTCCCCGGCGCTCAGGGCGCGGTAGCTCTCCAGCGGGCCCTCTCCGCGGAAACGCGGGTAACGCGGCTTGCGCCGGTAGCGCCCGAATATCTCGTGATCGGTGAGGACCTTGAGCCCGGCCTCCGGGAATACGAAGCCCTTCCGAAGCCCCCCCACGCCGATGGTCACGGTTCCGCCTCCGGGCGCCGTTTCTCCGGCTGAAACCACCTCCTCCAACCGCTCGGCCTGTCCGATATTGTCGCAGAGGATATGGACCTCATAATTCTCCCCGATGGCTTCCTCGATCACCGAATTCAGGACCTTGAGGCTGCCCCCGAAGGATTCGGGGCTCCTGAAATCCAGCCAGGGCGTATCTGGACCGGTCTTAAGGGCCGGCACCTCCAGCACCCTGTTTAAGCCCGGACCGATGGAAAGCCTGGACCTGGCCTCGTCGATTCCCAGGAAGACCGCCTCCGGGAGCGGAAGCCCCCCTGCCCTGCCCTTGCCCTCTTTGAACCTGGCCTCGGTTTCGGCCGAGATGCTTTCCGCCCTGGCCTCCAGTGAAACCGGGTCGAGCAGGACATAGGCCGCATCGTCGGGCAGATACGAGGTGATGGTCGCGGGCCCGGAGTAGAAATGCTGCGCATAGGCCTCGATCCCATCGAAGAAGAAGCGGTCCTTCACATGCAGGGCGACGTCTTCCACGTGCTTGCCCTTGAGCCGCCTGCCCTTGAGGGCGCTCATGAAACGTCCCGCCGAAGCTTCGGTCATCAGGACCTCTTTGGCCGGCAGGAGTCTCACGGCTTCGATCTTGCCCACCGAGCGCTGGGTCACCGGATCGAAATCCCTTATCGATTCCACTTTGTCTCCGAAGAGCTCGATTCTCACCGGATTTTCCCTGCCCTGGGGAAAGACATCGACTATCCCGCCCCTCATCGCGAATCCACCGACATCCTCCACGACCGAATGCCGCGAATATCCCATCTCAACCAGCTTCGCGATAAGATCCCTGGGCTCAAGCCTGTCCTTGAGCCTGACGTATACGATGCTCTCGGCGAGGTCCTCCGGCGGCATGATCTGTCGCAAGAAGGCCCTGATCGGAATCACGACCACGCCGGTCCTGCCGTCCAGAAGGGCCGCCAGGGTCTCGAGCCTGGTTCCGACTATGGCATCATGGGGTGAGAACTCATCATATGGAAGAATTTCCCAGTCGGGGAAGTAGAAGACCCTGTCTTCGCCCAGCAGGCTCTCCAGGTCTTCGCGTATGCCCTCGCAATCCTCCGGGCATATGATCGCGGTGGTAACACCCAGGTCCTCATGGAGAATACCGGCGAAAATGGACGTACTGGACCCCACGAGACCCCCTGTGCGGAGGGGCTCCCGGGCGCCGCGCACACGTCCGAGGACGTCGCGGATCGAATCGCTCTCGCGAATCTTCCTAACTATATGTGAAAGCATCCTCGTCCTGATCTACCCTGAAACGCTGCCACAGGCTCGAGCCGAGCAGGCTCTCGAGAATCAGAAGCAAGAGAGCAATCCAGAGCAGGATACGGGCAAGATCCCGCCCCTGCCTCAGGAGGGACACCGATTCGCCGATGTCATCGGCGGCGGTGATCCTCCTGAATTCAAAGCCGGACAGCCTGGACTTGACCTGATCCGGAGCCACCTTTGTTAGATCGGACTCTGATGTATCAACATTGATAGCAAAGACCGAGAGTGTCTCCCGGTCGGTTTTCAAGAAATAGACGCCGGGCTCCTCCGGTGACTCGATCCGGTAGGTGGTCACCCGTCCCAGGGTCTCCGGGAAATGGCGAACCGCGCCGCTCGGGCCTTCGAAGGTGACCTCGCCGGCCGCCCCGTGCACCCTTGTGTGGATCTCCTCACCGACCGTGTAGGACTGGCTCAGGCCCGCTCTGGATGACAGATAAAGCAGAGCCTCGTGCACGATGGGAAGGAATTGCGAGGACAGCGCAAAGTCGTTCCAGGCAATGTCCGCCGAACTTGTGAAGATGAGCACCCGGTCACCGGCCTCGACTATCGCCGGAGAACCGTCGGAGAAAGACGCGAGCACCCGGCCTTCGCCGGGGTCGGTCTTCATGAACTGGTAGAACCTTGTGTCTCCGAACGGGCTCTGATCCGGCTTGAACTTGGCGAAGATCCTGTGTCCGTGATCTACTCTGTCAATCGTATAAAACCCCGCCTGGCCCCCTTCGGCCACGCCCTCGATCCGCGTGCCTCCTATCCGGGGAAACAGATTGCGGTTATATGCGCCGATATCCACCCGGCTTCCGAGGAAAATCATCAGGCTGCCTCCACCCCTCAGGAATTCCGAGATCGCCTCGATCTCGAGCGGGGTGAAGCGCGCCACATTGTCGGCGATGAGGATGTCCAGCCGGCCGAGGCTCTGGCTGTTGACCGTGCCCTCCTCTATCCGGGTAGCGCGAAATCCACCACCACCCCCGGGGCTGAGAGCCGTCGCCACATAATACCCGTCCCCGACTATTCCAACGCTCCGCCGCCTGGACGGAAGAGCGAAGAAGCGCCGGTCGTCGATGGGGAGCGCGTCCTCGGCCATCGCAACCTCGCCCCACAGAAAACCTTCGAAGGCCGGAAGCCTGAAGGCCTCCTTTTCCCTGCCCAGTTCCCCGGGATTGAAGACCGCGCGCTCCAGAAGGCCGTCCCGCAGGAATATCTCCACAATCCTGCTCTGGGCCTCTCCCAGATTGAAACCCTCGAAGCCGGCTTCCATCTCGAGATCGTCGCTGCCTGCGGGAATTCGAAAACCTATGTCTTTCACGCAGGCATTGGCCTCCGACGTGGCCAGGTCCACCGCCATTATCTTGATATCGCCTGTGTCTCTATTCGTGCCGCCCGCGTCGCTTTCATCCGCGTCGCCCCCGTCCGCATCACCGGTGGATTCGTCACCTCCATCATTTTCCCCGCCCGCCAGGTCTTCGGTGAGACCGGCCCAACCCAGCTTCTGCATGTCGGAGATAATATAGAGTTCCCTGCTCGGATTGGCTGACTTTGAGAGGATCGCCACCGCCTGCCGCAAGGGCGCCGCGATATCCGTGGGCCGGCCGCTGCAATCGAGTTCCCTCAAGAGTTCGCCCAGGCGGGCCGGCCCGGCGGCCCCAGTCGATGTCAGGTTCCGCGTCGGGGAAGAGCCGGTCAGGAGGTATATCTCATCCTTTCTGTCGAAGAACTCCAGCAGGCCTGTCGCCTTCTCCACGGCCAGATCGAAAAGCCGCCTCCCGTCTTCCTGGCGCTGCATGCTGAAGCTGTCGTCCAGAATGATCACAGCGGTGGTGGGAAGATGGCTCTTCACGGCCCGGCCACCCGTTATGGTCGGCCTGGCCAGGGCAAGGGCGATGAGGAGAATGAGCAGCATCCTGATGAGCAGGAGCAGCAGCTGCTTGAGCTGGAACCTCCGGGTCCTCTTGCGCATCATCTTCCGGAGGAATTCCAGAGATGGAAATACCTGGATCCTGGCCCTCTGCCTGTGAAGCAGATGTATTATGAGCGGAACAAGCGCCGCCAGCGCGGCTATGAGGTACAGCGGACTTAAGAAGTTCATAGGTGGTTATTCACCCGGCATCCAGGGAAATCGGCCCAAAATGGAGTGTTCCAGCCACAAACTAACAACTGCCATGCCGCTGTGTCAAACCGTATCGCTGACGTGGTAACATACCTTGCTGCGCAGACCACATGGAGAGGGGGAGCCGGGATCAGAACCTCAAGTGCTTCACCGACATCCCCTTGTTTATGAGCTCATGCAGGGACTTGATGCCGATTCGCAGGTGAAGATGCGCAAATTCCTCGGTTACTTTGCGGTCTGACTTCTCGGTCTTGATACCCTCGGGGATCATGGGCTGGTCCGATACAAGCAGCAGCGCCCCCGTCGGAATCTGATTGTAGAATCCCGTGATGAAGACGGTTGCCGTTTCCATGTCGATGGCCATGCATCTTATGCGCCGCAGGTATCTCTTGAACTCCTCGTCATGCTCCCAGACCCGGCGATTGGTTGAGTAAATCGTCCCGGTCCAGTAGTCGCAGTCCTCATCGCTTATCGTGTTTGACACCGCCTTCTGCAGACTGAAGGCCGGCAGGGCGGGTACCTCGGGAGGAAAGTAGTCGTTCGAGGTGCCCTCACCCCGGATCGCGGCGATGGGTAGAATGAGGTCGCCCAGTTTGTTCTTGCGCTTCAACCCGCCGCACTTGCCCAGGAAGAGACATGCCTCCGCTTGAATGGCGGTGATCAAGTCCATGGCCGTCGCGGCATTGGCGCTGCCCATCCCGCAGCTGATGACGGTGATGCCCTCCGCTGTTGCATTGGGCATCGGCCTGTCTTCGCCACAGACAGGCA
>JASFOL010000191.1:0-4346 GCA_050116545.1 bacterium
TCGCTCAGCCGGGCAGCACGGACACTTCACGCACTCCGCGACCGGATAGGCTCTGAATCAGGCCGGATATGGAAATATACTTCGTGCAATCAGGTATTCCTGCTGCCCGATAATCCTCGGCACTACTTACCCAGGACCACCCGCTGAGTGGAGCGCTGTCCTCCGGCCTTCAGAGAAACGAAGTAGATGCCGGGCGAGAGCCTGGTACCGTCCGATGCCAGGCCTGACCAGTCCTCGCTGTGGCTTCCGGCCGGATACATGCCCCGTGCGATCGTGGAGACTCTCCGGCCGTTGACATCGTAGGCGGCCAGATCGACACTCTGATCCCTGGTGAGCACGAACTCGAGCCGGGTCTCACTCGTGAACGGATTGGGTTCGGGACTCGTGAGGACCGCGAGATCGCCTGATGCGATCACCTCTTCACACACGCCCGCTCCGCAATTGACCTGCCTGTAGACGGCATACATCACCCAATCTCCGGTCACACCGAGGACACAGGCATCATACCAGCCGCCGGGCACGGCGAAAACCGCGTTCTTGCCTGCCTGGCAGCCATTGCCGTCACTGTAGACGCTGGGGGCATAAATATTGCCCGCATTGTCATTGAGGAACTCGAGGGTGAAAGTGAAAGGTCCGGAATCCAGGATGATCTCTCCCGCCAGAGGTTCCAGGTCAAACTCATTGATATACCCGTCGCTCAGAACCGGACCTTCAAGGGTAAAGACCGGGGTTCCCGGGGCGGGAAGACCGCTTCCATATATGTGAAGAGCCTGCTCCAGGGATTGAGGGCTTCCGCCGAGCTGGGATGCCCAGCCTATGCCGACTCTTAAGATCTCAATGGGATAGTGCTCTGCCGGAGCATCCAGCACAACCCCGGCCTCTTCACCCGCTATGAAACATGGACATACGACGGCGCCTGTCCCGTCATAGTTGAGAAGGGGCGGTTCTTCCGGACACTCGGCAAGGAGCGGGAACGCCATTGCAGAAACGCAAATCACTGCTGCAAAAACGGAAAGGTGGCGAGTCATAGAACGACCTCCAGATGGGCACACAGAGCCCCAGGACACTGTTATGCCCGGTAGGGCATGCAAGGACGGCAATATCATCTTATAGCTTAGCACATATGGGGCCAGGTTTCAAAGGAAATGGGGGACTTGCTGGGAACAGCAAGGTACAAGGTGACCCGTCCGGCCGGGGGAGCGCTCTACCCGGTCGCCGCGCTGTGGGCGGCGTAAACGAGCCCGGGCTCATCGTCTATCGGCTCGCCGAAGATCATTCGCATACAGCAGCCCTCTGACTCTGAGGCCTGGAGCTTACCGACGAAGCCGGCCGGCATACCGGGATGCAGTGGAACATATATCACCCTCGCACCCAGCTCTCCCGCACGCCACAGGATACTGAGAGCGGCCTCGACTCCGGTGGCCACCAGTGGACCGAGCTTCCTGCCATGCAGAAGACCAAACCCTTCTCTTCCCGCAAGCAGCAGCTTGGCGCCGTCTCTGAGAACCAGATTGAGCAACTTGCTCCGGTCCTCCCCGAAGGCCCGGCGGTCCATCTCCAGACACCAGTCGGGCAAGCTCTCCGCCAGCTTCACAGCCGAGGCCGGCTCACCGGGCGGCGCGCACCTGGCAGGAATCTCCAACCGCCTTCCGGGATACTCCGGGGTGAATCCGTGCTTCCGGTAGAGCCCGGCTCCCGCGTCCGTGGCCTCCAGTCTGAGCGATGTTATTCCACCGGCACGGGCCGCGTCCATGAGCTCTGTCAGCATTGCGGATCCGACACCCCGGCCCTGAAAAGCGGGCTCGGTTCCCATGAATGCGATCCAGCCAAGCCGCTCATAGGTCACCAGGGCGCCGCTGCCCACCATGCGACCGTCCAGTTCTGCCCCGATGAAATGGCCGCAGCCTCCATCGGCGAGGAGCTTCGACATCGCAAAGAGCCGGTCCTCTGCCGTGGCGTCCCCGCGCCCCAGGGCAAGCACGAAAATGCGCGAACCCTCTCTGAGCATGGCCTCGTCGGCCGGCCTGATCTTGATTTCTTGCTTGCGCCTCCCGTTCATCGCCGGCTTCAGTCGAATTGACGAAGGATCGCGACCGAGGCGAGGGCGGCCGTCTCGGCCTTGAGCCTCTGATCACCCAGCGAAAAAGTCAGGGCGCCGTGATCCACCAGTGAAGTTATCTCCCGGTCGGTGAACCCGCCTTCAGGCCCGATCCAGAGGCCGATCTTCATCGGACCCGGTCGCAGGTCGATCTTCCCCAGGGTCCGGCCCGGCTCGTCCACCCATCCGGCCAGGGTCACGTCGAAGCCCCGGAGCTTGCCCAGCGCGTCTTCGAAAGCCAATGCCTCTGAAATCCCCGGAAGATAGGAGCCCAGTGATTGCTTCATGGTCTCGACGGCGATGCGCCGGAGACGCTCCAGCCGGTTGGAGCTGAGCCTGCTCACCACCCTCTCGGTGTGGACCGGCCAGACCGCGGCCACGCCCAGCTCGGTGCACTTCTCAACCACCAGGTCCATGTGGGACCCCTTGATCACCCCGAGGAACAGGTGAATCTCAGGCTGCGGCCTGCGCTCTTCCTTTACCTCCAGTATCCTTCCCTTGACACGCTTGCCGGCCACGTCGCCTATTTCCACCGTGAAGACTGAGCCGTTGCCGTCGGTGGCCCCCACGAGATCGCCTTCACCCATCCTGAGGCTTGAGACCATGTGTTTGCTTTCCTCTTCGGAGAACCTGACGGCGTCGCCTCTGCCGGTCGAGCCGGAGCGAAGGTAGAATCTATAATGTGCCTGTGTCTTCTCTTCCACTTTACTCCCCCAGGAGCTTTCTCAGTTTCTGAAGGAAGCCCCTGCCAGGTTCCAGTTTCTCGCTTCCCCGGATCCCGGAGAGTCGCTTGAGGAGCTCCTTCTCTTCCTTGGTCGTCTTGGTAGGTACCCACACGATCACGCGCACCAGCTGGTTTCCTCTTCCCCTGCCCCGCAGGCGAGGCAGGCCCTTGCCCTTCAAGGTGAAGACTTTCTGGGACTGGGTCCCCGATGGTATCCTGAGCTCGTGCGGTCCGTCAAGGGTCGGAACTTCCAGCTTGCCGCCCAGCGCCGCCAGTGGATAGCCTATCGGAACATCACAGAAGATGTCGGCGCCCTCGCGCTCGAACACGCTGTGCTGCTTGACATCGATATAGACGAGGAGCGCTCCGGGCGGCCCTCCCTTCAGGCCGTCATCCCCCTTGCCTTCTATCGGAATATAGTTGTCGGAGGACACTCCCGCCGGGATCTTGACCTTTATGGTCTCTTCAGCCTGCACTCTAGCCTTCCCCTTGCACTTCTCACAGGTTTCGGATATCACCCGTCCTTCGCCCCGGCACTGGCTGCAGATTGTCACATTGACCATCCTGCCCAGCAAGGTCTGCTGGACCCTGCGAATCTCGCCCTTGCCTTCGCAGGCAGGGCAAGTCTTGAGCGCGGTCCCATCCTTCGCTCCGGTCCCCCGGCATGCGTCACACGAGACCTGCCGCTTGAACTTGATCCGCTTCTCGCTCTCGGTCATGACTTCCTCAAGCGAGAGCGTCACACTCACCTTGAGATCATTTCCCTTCCGGGGGCCTGCTCTCCCACGGCGGCCGCCTCCCCCGAATATGTCATCGAAGGGGCCTCCGAAGTCGCGCATAAAGGCCCGAAGAGCATCGCCGAGGTCGAATGAAGAGAAGTTGAACCCCTCGAAACCGGCACCGCCGCCGATGGCGCTGTGGCCAAACTGGTCATAGCGCCGGCGGGTGGCCGGGTCTCTCAGGACTTCATAGGCCTCGGTGGCCTCCTTGAACTTGGCCTCGGCGTCTGCATCCCCGGGGTTCTTGTCGGGATGATACTTGAGCGCCAGCTGCCGGTATGCCTTCTTTATGTCAGTTTCACTTGCCCCGCGCCCCACTCCCAGAACCTCATAGTAGTCACGCTTCTGCATCTACTCTCACTGCTTTCCTTTGTTCCCGGTCTCGTCTTCCTCGACCTGGTATTCGGTGTCCACGGCCTCATCGGACCCGCCCGCGGCGGACCCGCCATCCCCGGCCCGGGAACCCTCTCCGGGGCCTTCCCCGGACTGATCGGATGCCCCGCCGGCGGCCCGCCCGGCGCCCTCTTCGGCTCCACCCTGTTCAGAGGCCTGCTCTGAGGCTTGCTTGTAGAGGGCCTCCGCAATCCTGGAATAGCTCGCGGAAAGGGCTTCGGTCTTCGCCTTGATGGTGTCCGCATCGTCTGCTTCCAGAACGCCCTTCAGCCCGGAGATGGCTTCCTCGACCGGCTTCCTGTCCGCCTCTGCAATCTTGTCCCCATGTTCCTTCAGGGACTTCTCTACACTG
>JASFOL010000192.1:0-4325 GCA_050116545.1 bacterium
GCGCGCCTGAGGGGATTGGAGCGGCTTCTCACCACCATTGACAAGATACTCAGCAAGTGTCTTGAGGATGAGAAGATGACCAAGGCGGTGCTTAATATTCTCAAGGGTTTTGTCGCAAGATAGTCACGCCGGGGAGGTTAACGTGAACAGACGGTCTATCCGATCTGCTTTGACCTGCTTCCTGGCGTGTGTCTTCCTGGGATGCGGAGGCGCCGGCAGGCCCACCGCCGAAGCGCCCCAGCCGGAAACCGGGGCAACGGAAAGACCGCCTGTTTGGGAGGACCGGGCGGAGATTCTACCGGAGAAAATCGGTGCGACCGGCTGGATACGCAAGCCGGACATTTCGGTCTTTGAGGGTGACGCCCTGTTTGAATACATCGACGGAGCGGCCGAGATGTATCACAAATACGATTTCATCGACCTTCATGCGGCCGAATACGAAAAGGGCGATGCAGTTATGACAGCCGATGTTTACCGGTTTCTCTCAAGCAATATGGCTTTCGGGATGTATACCACCCTGAGACCCGACGAACCCGACACAGTCATGCTTGGAATCGAGGGTTTCACATTCGACACCAACTGGATCTACGTGAAGGGGTTCTACCTGGTCAATGTCTACACTTATGACAATGTCGGGATGGGTGATGTCCGGGCCGTCGCGGCCGGGATCGAGGCCCGGCTTCAGGGAACCTCCGCCAAGCCGGCGGTGTTCGACGTATTTCCGGCCGGGAACAGGGTGCCTTATTCAGAGAAGATCTATGCCGAGGCCTTCTTGAGCCAGGATGTTCTATCTGATGTGTATGCTCTGGACTATGAGTGGGCCGGTCATCGCTTCACGCTTTTCATTTCAGACGATCCAGGTTCGGCGAAGCTGGAGGCATGGAGGGCCGGCGTCGAGGAGGTGCGCGACCCCGACACCGGCTATCAGCACCTTCCATATGACGGGAGCAGATATCTTCACACCCGCGACTCCTACCGGGGCGAGATCATCGCCGGTCCAGTCGGTGACAGGCTGGTGGGCGCGGTAGGCTACCGCCCCGAGGACATGCAGATCCTCCTCGAGTGGCTTCACGCCCTGACAGAGTAGTCTCAACCTCAGGCATAGATCAGCTTGAGGTCCTCTATCCTGTAAGCGATGTCCACATGATGCGCGCACCTGGCCGAGCAGGTGTCACAGCCCTTGCACGCGGCGATGCTCCTGCCGGCCGGGATCTCATCCAGGGTCGCCCTTGCCTGCCTGAAGTTGGAGTACTGCGCGGCATACATGTGGGTGCGCATAAGCTCCGGCACCGCCACCCCGTGCGGGCAGCTCGCGACGCATGCCCCGCACTGGCGGCAGAAGCCCAGACCCATCATCATCTCATTGTCGGCCAGGAAGCGTTTCTCATCCTCGGTGTACTCGAGGCTGAAGGCCACCGATACGTCTTCCTTCATGTGCTGGTAACTGGTGTATCCCGGAATTGCGGTCGTTATGCTCTCGTGGCGCATCACCCACTTGAGCATGGCGCTCTGCACTACGCCGCTTTCATACTTATTGAGCGAATCCTGATTTGGGAGCTGGCGGCCGCCGGCCTGAGTCTTCATGGCCAGTATCCCGATACCCTTTTCGGCCGCCGCGTCGATGGCCGAAAGCAGATCCGCGTCATCGGCAAGAGATACGTTCATCGATGTGAGCACCACGTCGCAGAGATCATTCTCGGTGACCGCGGTGATGATCTCCGTCATGGACTGGTGGGTCGAGATGCCCGAGAAGCGCGCCTTGCCCTGCTGCTTGAGTCTGTTCATGGCCTCGAAGCAGGCGGGGTCAAGTCCCTCCGCATTCGGCACGCTGTGCAGATAGATGATGTCCACATAGTCCACCTGCAGCCGCTTTAGGCTTCCCTCGGTCAGGGTGATGAACTTCTCCACAGCCTCTTCATCGCTCATGTTCGCGCGCCCGCCGAGCAGCTCCTTGGTGCCGATCACGACCTCGTCCCTTATACCCATGTCCTTTATCACCTTGCCCAGCATCTGCTCATTGCGTCCGAAGGCATAGAGCGCTGCGGTGTCGAAGAGGCGCACTCCCATCTCGTAGGAGGCCTTGACAACTTCAGGATTGTCGGCGTTCATTGCGCCCATGCTGACGATTGGGAGCGATATCCCGGTTTTTCCCAGCGTGCGGTGAATCATCTCGCCTTTGGTCTCTTCCGCAGGCTTGCCCGCCGCCGCGGCGCTTCCGGCCGTTTCCTCACCATCCTGGGCCGCGGCCAGGCCCGGGCTTACACCCGCGATTCCCGCCGCAGCCAATCCGGTAAGCGATGTTGAGATGAACTTGCGCCTGGTGAGATCACCCGGCTTATCAGTGGATCTGGTGCTCATGTCATCCTCCGTTCGGTGTATTCCATCACGATGCCCGGCTACTCGGAATCGTCACCACTGCCGACGCCCTCTGCGTCATCGCCACCCTCACCGCCGCCATCACCCTCACCACCACCTTCAGCGCGGCCAGCGTCAGCGTCACCTTCATCGCCGCCGCCGGCATCCCCGGTGTCGCCTCCGCCGGTCAGCTGTTCCTTGTAACGCACGGCATTGGCCTCAAGCGCCTGTCTCAGATCAGGCGAGAGGTTTGTGTCATTGGGAAGCGTCTGAATCACTTTCTCGACGCATTGAAGGGCCATCTCATTATCGCCATTGGCCATATAGGCTTCGGTGAGGCTATCCCAGCAATTGGCTGATTGTGGATAAGTCTCCGCGTTCATTTTGAACAGAGTCACGGCTTCCGCCGTCCTGCCACGCTGAAGCATCCCGTAGCCGGCGAAGTTCATATTGGCTTCCGGGAAAAGCACGAGCTCGGGATCGATCGCCGTGAACTTATCATAGATCTCAATCGCCGCCTCGATATTGCCGGAGTTCAGAATCGCCAGGAACTCGTCCTGTGTGGGGGGGCGTTCCTCGGCATCCATGACCGCGAGGTCCGAAGCTGAGAGCCTTGCAATAGCGTCCTCCGATCCTCTGACATGGGCATCCAGAAAGGTGAGCGCATAATCACACAGAACCTTGTAGGCGTCCGCCCCTGCGGGCGGCTCGCCTTCAGGAGGCGGCATCAATGCCCGGGGAATCAGGCCATAGGTGGTTAGCTCGAGAGGCCCGGTCCCGGGAAACTCCGCCATGAAGCGCCGCGCGTACTTGAAGACCTCCCCGGGAGCGGAGGACTCTCCATCCGCTGTTTCCATATAGATGCTGAGCAGCGGTACGGTCATTCTGCCGATGTCATAGTACGGGTTGGTCATGACCATCTCCGCGCGTGGCTCATCTGCAAAGCCGGCCGCGAGCGTGACCACCGCGTCAACATTGTAGTTCCGCATCTGAAGAAGCAGCGCTGCCAGGCCACCCCCGCCATATCCGATCACACCCAGCCTGCCCGGTTCGATCATATCCCGGCCGTGAAGTGCGCTGATGAGGTACTCGAGGTCACCAATCATCGCCTCCAGCGCCGCCGCGCCCGGCTGTGAGCGCACCGATGTAGCGCTCAGGGCATTGCAGGTGGCAACCACGTATCCGTGACTGGCGAGATACTCGCAGAGAACCGCGTTCTCGCCGATCCCCCGGTCGAAATCACATGCGTAGATCAGCAGGGGAAAAGCCCCATCGGCCGCCCTGGCATTTCTGACCGCGTTCATGTCCATGCCAAGCACTTCCAGGACCGCGTTCTGATTGTTCATCAGGATCCGGTGCAGCCAGGCCACCTCCCGGTTCTGAACCGCCGAGAGGAACGGGTAGAAACTCTGGTCCTCCGGCGGTGAAAAGGCATAGTCGCTGAAAAGCACCGGCGCTGCTTCTTCATCCTCCACTGCCGGATACCATACACATACCTGTACCGGCCTGGCCTTCTCGCCCGGAATGACTTCGCCGAAATAGTCCCGCTTGGCCTGGAAGGTCCGGCCATAGTCGTATTCCTCGAAGGTCATGAAGCCGACGGCATGGGGGCCGGCCTCGAGCCCTCCCCAGAGCGGGGCCTCACCGGTACCGGCGGCCGGAGCAGCAAAGGCCAGCACCGCCAGCAGCAGGGTGAACGCCGGAAGCGCCGCGCAATGCGTCCTGTGGAAACTTCGGCTCAAGCGCATAATCACCTCCAGGGGTCTGGTGTAAAACAGGGGTAGTGAATACAGAAAAAGACATCCGGACATGAATCTCCTTGTCCTAATAACCAGTCTGCCCGTGAAACGCCGGTATGTCAAGTCCCTAGAGGCCGGCCATGTCCCCAATGCACATGGAGAAGGGGCCGGTCGAAGAATTCGACCAGCCCCCTTGCTTCTTCTGCTTGTGTGTCCCCTCTATTTCGAGAT
>JASFOL010000193.1:0-4314 GCA_050116545.1 bacterium
CCTCCGAATGCTCCTCTGCATTCCTGACCATACCTTCTATCTCATCGTCCGACAGCCCGCTGGAAGCCTGTACCACGATCTTCTGCTCCTTGCCTGTGGCGCGGTCCTTGGCCGAGACATGCACGATTCCATTGGCATCGATGTCGAAAGTCACATCGATCTGGGGCATTCCCCTCGGAGCAGGCGGGATCCCCACAAGGTCGAAGCGGCCCAGCGTGCGGTTGTCATTGGCCATATCCCGCTCACCCTGCAAAACCCTGATTGTTACCTCGGTCTGCGAGTCCGCGGCAGTGGAGAAGACCTGGGACTTCCTGGTCGGAATCGTGGTATTTCGCTCGATGATGCGGGTCATCACGCCACCCAGGGTCTCGATCCCCAGAGAAAGGGGCGTGACATCCAGAAGCACCACATCCTTGACGTCTCCTGCGAGCACACCTGCCTGTATGGCCGCACCCACGGCCACCACCTCGTCGGGATTCACACCCTTGTGGGCTTCCTTCCCGAAGAGGCCCTTGACCGTCTCCTGTACCAGGGGCATCCGCGTCGCGCCGCCCACCAGGATGACCTCGTCTATCTCCTCGGGCTTGAGCCCGGCGTCACTCAGGGCCTGGCGGCACGGGCCCACGGTCCTCTCCACCAGCTCTCCCGTCAGCTGCTCGAGCTTCGACCGCGAGAGCGTCATGTCCAGATGCTTGGGCCCATCGGCATTCGCGGAGACGAAGGGCAGGTTGATGGTGGCCTCCAGCGTGGTGGAGAGCTCACATTTGGCCTTCTCACAGGCTTCCTTCAGCCGCTGCAGCGCCATCCGGTCTTTTCTGAGATCGATCCCTTCGCGTTTCATGAACTCCTCGGCAACGTGGTTGATTATCCTCTGATCGAAGTCATCGCCGCCAAGGTGGGTATCACCGCTTGTCGATCTCACCTCGAACACGCCATCACCGATTTCCAGGATCGATATGTCGAAGGTGCCGCCGCCCAGGTCATAGACCGCTATCTTCTCATCGGTCTTCTTCTCCAAACCGTAGGCCAGTGAAGCCGCGGTGGGCTCGTTTATGATCCGCAAGACCTCCAGGCCGGCGATCTTGCCGGCATCCTTGGTGGCCTGGCGCTGAGAGTCATTGAAATAGGCGGGCACCGTGATTACGGCCTGCTTGACCTCCTCGCCCAGATAGTCCCCGGCCGCGGCCTTGAGCTCCTGCAAGATCATCGCCGAGATCTCGGGCGGGGCATATTCCCTGTCCCGGATCGCTATCCGCACATCACCACCTGAGGCCTGTTTCACCTCATATGGAACCATCCTGGACTCTTCCGGCACTTCCTGGAAGCGCCTTCCCATGAAGCGCTTTATCGAGAAGACCGTGTTCTCCGGATTGGTGATGGCCTGGCGCTTGGCCACGAGGCCCGACAGGCGCTCTCCCGATTTCGCGAAAGCCACGACCGAAGGGGTGGTCCTGCCGCCTTCCCGGTTGGGAATGACCCTGGGCTCACCACCCTCCATGACGGCCACGCAGGAGTTCGTGGTGCCGAGGTCTATGCCTATTACCTTCCCCATTGTGATCCCCTTTCTCGGGAGCCTGCTACTTCGAGACGACAACCTTGCTGGGTCTTATAACGCGGCCGTCAAGCAGATAGCCTTTCTGGATCTCTTCAACCACCCGGTCAGACTCGTGCCCTTCCTTCTCGAGCGCCATCACGGCCTCATGGTAGTTGGGGTCGAAGGGCTCCCCGAGACAGACGATGGGGCAAAGCCCCTCCTTGGTAAGGACGCCTTTCAGGTGTTCGTAGATCAGCTCTATTCCCTTCTTGAACCCTTCGAGATCGTCGGTATCGGAGGCGGCCTTCAGGGCCCGCTCGATATTGTCCACCACGTCGAGCAGCTGCTTGATCAGGTCCTCATTGGCGCACCTGGTAAGCTGCGCCCTCTCCCGCGCCACCCGCTTGCGGTAATTGTCGAAGTCGGCCAGGCCGCGAAGGAACTTGTCTTTGGTCTCCTCAAGTTCGGTCTGCACCCTGTCCAGCTCTTCGGACACGGTTTCCAGCTCGGCCACAAGCTCCTGGCTGGAGGCTTTGTGCCTGCGGCTGCGGTGTTTATCATGCTTCGCACCCTTGCCCGAAGGGTCGTCGGAAGCCCGGGAGTCCGGGGCCGGCTGATCGGCGGCTCTTGACTCTTCGCCGCCGGCTATCTCGATCTCACGCTCTTCTTCATTGTTCTTCTTGGGAATCACGTCTGTATCATCCTCCTCACTCTGCCAGGAAACGGTCCAGCTCGGACGAAGCGAATTCAACCAGGCCAATCAGCCGGGAATACTCCATCCTCAAGGGGCCCACTATTCCGATCGCTCCCATGCGATCACCGATCCTGTAAGTGGAACGGATTATACTGCACAATCTCATGGGAGGGTAGCCATTCTCGCTTCCGATTCGCACGGTGGCGCCGCTTTCGTCTTCATCGGAAAGCATGAGCCTTGTGACGGTATCGCGGCTCTCAAGCACCTCAAGCAGCGACCCCGCCTGCGACGTGTCGCTCATTGCCGACACCAGATTTCCAGTGCCGGTCACCCGTACGCTGCCGGCTGCCTCTTCAAGAACCCTGATCAGCTGAACCCGGATCGAAGCGGACAGGCTCCGGCTTCCTGACTCCGGGCCCGACCTCTTCCGCAATGCGTCAGCAGCCTGCCGGGCGCCTTTCCCCAGCAGTCCACGCGCCAATTTGCCGAGAAGCCTCGATGCCATCTCCCGCTCCTCGGACGACGCCAGCCTGAGGGCGACAGTCCGCATCCCTCCGGGCTCGATTGCCAGCCTGATCAGCATTCCCCTGCGCCCCACTCGAACAGTCTCCAGCCGCGTGATAGAGCCCTCTGTTGTTCCGGGAAGAACCGCAATGCCGGCCTGGCCGGACAGCATCTCAAGGTTCCTGCACACCTGCTCAAGCACGTCCTCCAGTGAGTAAGCCCCGGCCATGGCTTTTCTTATTGATCTCGCATCCGGTCCTGTCAGAGGCTTGGGGCGGACCACGCGGTCGACATAGACACGATAGCCCTTTTCGGTGGGAACCCGGCCAGAGGATGTGTGCGGCTTTCTGAGAAGGTCCAGATCTTCAAGCCTGGCCATGATGCTTCGAATGCTGGCCGGGCTGAGCCCGATGCCGGATGTGTTCCAGACGTGGCGGGAACCCACGGGTCGGCCGGTGCGTATGTGAGAAGTGACCACCGCCTCGTGCACTCTTACAAGTCTTTCACCTATTAGCGATTGCAATCTTTACTCCTCTTGGCACTCGCAATGCCGGAGTGCCAAAGCAAAGTATAATAATGGCTCTGGCATGTCAAGGGCATACGGCCTTTGGGCTCCCTTTGCCGTGCATGACTTCGTCCAAAAATGGCCCAAAGCCCGCAAAGAACTCCAAGAAGAGCAGAGGCAGGATCCCGCGCCAGGCCGCGTAAGTTCAAAGGTCTCCCATACTAGTTGACACCCGGTGCCGCAGCGTGGTAAAATCGGTGCACAAGAATAGAGCGGGTTCTTTTATTCCCGGGCGCGGACACGGATGTTCTCGCTCGTCTGAGGAGGAGTTCCAAGGAGGATCGGAAGAGGGAAGACCCATTTGCGGGGGGGAGTGTTGGCTGCGGTACCGTCGTCTGTGTTGCTGCCATGAGCTTCGAACGCCTTCCGATCGCTCGTCAATCCAGTTTTAGCTGCCACTGGCATTGATTGCCACAAAGCAGTTGTCTGGGCGCAATTTGAAAAGGAGGTGACGCTGAATTGCGGCCACAACAGGCACGAAATAGAACCCAAGGATTAATGAATCAAGGACGATGGTTTGCTTCCCTCTAGAAGGAGGTGTAGTGTTATGACCAAGTGCTTACCGAAGGCAACCGTGTTGTCTTTGGCTATAGTGCTCATGTTGGGTGCCGCCGCGGCCTGGGCCCAGGAAACCGAAGCCGAGGATCCCGCGGTACTCGCAGTCCAGGTGACCCACATGGGCTTCCGTTGTAATGAAGGTGGAGGCGGTGCCATTACCACCACCTGGACCACCGGAAACCTGGGGAACACCTGGGACGAGGGAGAATGGGTCCCTTACCAGGTTGTTATCACGGGGATTCAGAGCGTTTATCCCAACTTCGTGGGGATGCCTGACATCGACATGTCGTTCGACTTCACGAACGGCGGGGTTCGCTGCGTGGATCTGATCCGGGGTATTCAGGTCGGCACGGCGGAGCTGACCGGCACTCAGGGGTTCCCGAGCAATACCGGCAGCGCACTGCCGGTGGGAACAATCCCGGAGCTTGATTTCGCCCAGAACTACGACGGCGAGTGGGC
>JASFOL010000194.1:0-4308 GCA_050116545.1 bacterium
GAGCCTTCACGGCTGGCGCATCGCCTTTATTGGAAGGGACGAGTCGACCGTCTTCTCAGCCGAGGTCAGCCTGCCATCCGGCGGACGCTTCTCCTCGATTGAACGGTTCACTCGCCAGCAGACCCTTACCTTTGACGTGTCGGAGGACAGCACGCTGATCCACCTCGATGCCAAGCCTGATGGGCTGGACTTTGTGCTCGTCAATACTCTTCCGAAAGACAGCCCGATGCGCTTCACCATCAAGGCAGCCGGCGAGGACATGCCTGGCGATGCGAATGTCGGAGAGTCAGGCCATCTTCCAATTGCAGGGAGCTTTACCCTGGACACCGTGGAGGCATCCGGCCTTCCTGTCTCTTTTCAGGCTGCGCGAAACTCAAGACTGCCCGGTGTGCACATCTGGTGGTTGATGGGAGATGAGATTATCGGTCGCGGCTCGGTCACCGACCTCACACCTGAGGAGATCAGGCGTCTCAAGGCTCTCGGCTACCTCAACTGACCGGATCTGGGGTCGGCCTCAGGCTATTTGCGGATCGTGTATGAATAGGAAACGTCCGCATTGTTGACCTTCGATCCCTTCTGAATCAGGGGCTCATGCTCGGGCAGCACCGCCCGGACATAGTCGACCCGGACGGAGTCCGGGGATACCGTAACCCTCAGGTGGCCGGAATTGCTTACCTTGATGCCCTCATAATAATCCGGCGAGTAAAAGCCGTCACCGTATCCTGGATTGCTGGGCACGGGACATTCCTGGTATACGATTCCGTCGAGGGTTTCGTATACAAATACATGGTCATGTCCGTGGAAGAAGATGTCCACACCGGCATCGACCATCATCTTGTGCACGGGGCCGTGTTCGAAACCCGGTCGCCTGGTGTCGAAGGCGTACCGGCCGGTTGAGTCTTCCCCGCCCCATTCGAAAGTTGGGCGGCCGTCCACCTCGAAGCTGGCTGCGGTTATGCCGCCCCGCCCGTAGGGCATGCGGTCCTTGTGGCCGGCCAGCACCCCGCCGGTCATGTGATGCGACATCACGAACTTCCACCGGGCCCCGGATCGATTGAGCGTTTCAAAGAGCCAGTCGTATTGCTCCTTGCCGAGGGTCCAGTCCCAGCCATCGTCATTTGAGAAGTAGTGTCCGGAGGAGTGGGGCATGGTGGTGGTATACCAGAAAGGATCGAGAACCACGAACAGGGCGTCTCCCCATTCCCAGGCATAATAGCTTTCCCTCAGACCGCAACAGGCGGTTGAGTCCGAGCCGCCCGTATAGAAATCATCGGGGTGAGGATTGGGTATGACCTCTTTTCTCGCAAGCGTGCCCCAGACTTCGAGACTGTCCACTTCCGATGGAACCCGCCACCCTTCTTCGCCTTCATGATTGCCCAGCACCAGGAAGAAGGGAATCGACCGGCTGATGCCGGCCAGGCATCGCCGCTGGACCAGGTATCTGTCCAGCGCGTCCAGGTACATATGCGCGCTTGAGCCACCATAGTGCTCGATGTGGGCAAAGTCCCCGAGATCGATATGGAAATCAGGCCGGTCGGCCAGGACATTCTTGAGGGTGAGATCATACAGCGCGAACTTAGCCGGATTGTTCTGCTTGATTGCGCCGACGATGTGAGAGTCCGCCTGAATTGTGAAGCGAAAGGTCTCGCCCGGGGGCCTGGCCGTATGGAAGCTGCCCTCGAGCCCTGTGGCATACTCGCCCCTGCCGGGGCGTTTATACCTCAAACGGTAATGATAGAGCGTGTTGGGCTGGAGCCCGTCGATCACCAGGTCGATAGCGGTGCCGGCCTTTCGGTCAAGCAGGGGATTCGTGGCCCGGGAGTATTCGCCGGCACCGGTGCCTATCTCGGCATAGATATCCAGGCCGACAAGGCTCATCAGATTTATGGTGACCGACCGGTCGGTGGGCCTTCCAAGCATGGGGCCCGCGATGAAGGTGTCTTCGATGGTCGGGCATATCTCCAGCACGGCGGGGCTCATCTCCATTTCCTCAATGGATCTGTCAAAGATCTTAAGATAATTGGCGCCCGCCCTGTCATAGGGGCTTCGCTGGATCGTGAAGGCCAGGACCTTGCCGGCCTCGGCCCATCCCGGCGTGCAGATGATCTCATTGACGATCGGCGCAATGTCGGGCGTGGTGAAATAGACCGGAACATCCATTCCCCCGAACTTCGCAGGATGATGCAAGGTCCAGGAAGCAGAGCTTGCGGCCGTGGGCCGCTCGGAAGGCAGGGATCCCGAAGAGAACGGCGAGGCTCCGTCAGGGGAAAGGCCGCTTATGAGCAAAGTCATGCTCCCGGGCAAGTAGGAACCCCGACCTGCGATTCTGAGCCGCGCATAGGCGATATCACGGTTCGGTTCCAGGTCGGTCACGATGAACCTCTGGGCCGTAAGATAGCGGTTGCCGTCGGGGTCATCGCCGGCCATGTTGACGCCGGGAGGCAAGCCGTCCGGGTACCAGGCGCCGTCGGTCTCGGTCCCATCGTCTTCGGATGATGAGATCAGGTAGATGTCGCCGGCCGATGGTGGCCACACCTGGTTGACATTGGTGATTCTCCGTATGGCTCCGGACTCCGTGCCGGTATCAGGAGCGGATCCCGCCGGCGCCGATGAGGCGATGTCCCTCGTCCCGCTGCAATAGGGCATGGCAACAATAAGGCAGAGCATTGCTGCGGCATATGCAAGGTGGAGCCGTCTTCTTCGCATGCTAATCAATCTTAATTTGACATGCCTTCTGCGCACAAGGATTAAAGCGGGGTCAAGTCTTTAATTTTTTAATACAAAATTCAAGACCTGACCCCAGGGTGGTGTGTTAGCATTGAGACATCTGCCACGGAGATCACCTCTGGACGGGGAGAGAATTCTGCCAAGAACAGTCAGAGTCACATTCGGGAAAAAGACCAGGGAGTTCGAAGTCGTCGAGAAGCCCTATCCCCACATCCTGGTATCCTCGCGCAAGGAACTGCACGGCTGGTGGAAGGGAAAGCGCGAGTGCACGGGCGAGCGCATGCTGGCCAACCCTTACAATGGGTGCTCGGTGGGTTGCATCTACTGCTATGCGCGCGCCCTGCCGGCGGCCTATTTCCGGCTCTTCAATGAGCAAGGCGTGGTAACCGTGTTCAAGGACTTCGACCGGGTGGTATCCGACCAGCTGGACTCGATATCCGTGGCGGCCTGCGGCTATCTCTCGCCCGTCTGCGATCCCTTTCAGGAGATCGAGGCCATCTACCGACTGTCGGAGAGAATCGTGGGCGAGTTCACGCGGCGCAATATACCCGTGGAGTTCATAACCAGGTGCGTGGTGCCTTACCGGGTGATCAGTCTCATGAGAAAGCAGCGCCACTCCTTCGGGCAGTTCTCCGCATCGACGCTGAACGAAGGCATAAGAAGCCGCCTGATGGCCGGCGGCGCCACAGTGAGGGAGCTGTTCGGATCCATGTCGGCATGCGCGCTGGAGGGTCTTCCCGTGGTCTTGAGAATCGATCCGGTGATTCCCCACCTGACCGACTCCGGGCAGGAGCTCAAGGCTCTCATCGAGCGCGGCATCGACAGCGGGTCGCGGCATATCGTATCCAGCGTTATGGACATCCCGCTAAGGATGGCCAAAGAAGTGTTTGCGAAGTTCAGAGGCTTCGGTGTAGGATTAGCCTACGATCTTGAGAGAACCTACTGCGAATCGATAGACGGCTGTCTTCATGCGGGCATTGATTATCGCAGGCGGATCTTTGATATCCTCCGGAATCTGTGCGAGGCCAGGGGGATCACATTTGCCCTCTGCATGGAATATGAGAGAATCGGTGACGGGGTGGCGGGCCTCAACCGGGAGTTCATGAGTTCGGTCAATTGCGAGGGCATGGACGTCCCGCTCTATGTGAGAGACGGCGAGCGGTTCGAACCGGCGGCCGATTGCAGTGGAGCATGCCTCACCTGCGTGGATGCCAGGTGTGGAGTGGACGAACTTGCGATGGGTGGTGGAACAGACAAGAAGGACTTCAATCTGCGCGACTATCGGAGATGGTCGCGGGACCTGGAGGGACGGGATGGTCGAACCAAATGTGCTTAAGGAGCTAAGGAAGAAGGAGCTGATAACGCTCAGGCAACGCGTGGAGTCCAGGATCAAGATCAAGCCTCTTCCGAAGCGGATCCGCAGAATTGCGGGAGTGGACATGGTCCTGACTCCCAGGGCCAGGAAGGTGCACGTGTGCGCCTCGCTGCTTTCATATCCCAGGCTCAATGTGCTTGAAGAGGCGATCGCAACCGATGAGCTGGACACCGCGGTCCAGACCGAACTGGGCACGGTCGCCTTCG
>JASFOL010000195.1:0-4306 GCA_050116545.1 bacterium
GGCCTTGACCATCTCTTTGAACTTCTGGAGGGCCTTCCCGCCCAGGAGGGCGCTGAGAAGTAGCGTCCTGGCCTGTTTCCGGCTGCGGGCTTTCCCGGCCATCACCACCATTTCCGAGCCCAGGGCCAGCGTAACTTCAACCAGGTCATCGATCAACCGGCCTCTCAAGACCTCGATGGTCTCGCGCACCTCTATGGCATTGCCGACACAGTAGCCCAGGGGCTCCTCCATGCTTGTGAGAATGGTCCTGGTCTTAAGCCCGAGCTGCGAGGCCACCCGGGACAGGAAGTGTGCAAGCTCGCGGCCCTCGGCGGCGCTTTTCATGAAGGCGCCTTCGCCGCATTTTATGTCGAAGACCACCGCGTCGGTGCCTGAGGCTATCTTCTTGGAGAGAATGCTGCCGACAATCAGCGGCTGACATATAATCGTCGACGTGACGTCCCGTATCGAATAGAGCTTTCGATCGGCCGGCGCTATCTCATCGGTCTGGCCGATGATGCAGATGCCCACCTTCCTGACCGTCCGCTCGAAAGCGGCCGCGGACATTCTGGTTTTGAATCCAGGTATCGACTCGAGCTTGTCCAGGGTGCCGCCGGTATGGCCCAGGCTCCGGCCCGATATCATGGGGACATGAACCCCCACCGATGCCACCAGGGGACCCAGGATCAGGCTTATTTTGTCCCCCACCCCACCGGTGGAGTGCTTGTCCACCATCACGTCCTTGATGCTCTTGAGCTTCAGGACCTTGCCTGAGGAAATCATGGCGGCGGTGAGGTCACGAGTCTCCCGGACATTCATCCCGCGGAAGTAGACGGCCATCAGGAAGGCCGAGACCTGATAGTCGGGCACCCGCCCGGAGGCGGCCCCGTGGACCATCCACTCTATCTCGGCCCGGGTGAGACTCTCGCCCCTCTGCTTGCGGGCGATGATATCATTTGCGGCGAGCGGTGCAGTCATCGATCCTGTCCACCCACGATCTTCACACTGGCGCTGGCTCCTATGCGGGATGCCCCGGCCTCAACCATGCGGGCCGCGGTTTCGGTATCCCTGATGCCACCGGAGGCCTTCACACCCATACCCTCGCCCACCACTGTCCGCATCAGGCGCACATCCTCCACCGTGGCGCCGCCGGGGCCGAAGCCCGTGGAGGTCTTCACGAAGTTCATTCCGGCCTTCATCGCGAGCTGGCAGGCCGTGATCTTCTCCTCATCGGTGAGAAGGGCGGTCTCCAGGATCACCTTGGTCACCACATTGTGCCCGCAGGCTTCGCTCACATCGCGCATGTCCTGCTCCACCAGACGGGTGTCGCCGGACTTGAGCGCCCCCACGTTCATCACCATGTCGATCTCGCAGGCCCCCTCCAGGACGGCCTTCCTGGCCTCATAGGCCTTGATTTCCTTCTTGTTCGCGCCGAGGGGGAAACCCACGACCGAGCACACCTTGACCTTGCTGCCTTCAAGGAGGCGGGACGCGAGCTTGACATAGCACGGGTTGACACAGACGCTCGCGAAGACAAACTTCCTGGCCTCGCGGCAGAGCTTCTCGACATCCGCCTCGCAGGCATCGGGCTTCAAGAGAGTATGGTCGATCAGGGGCGCCATGGCACCGCCCACCGAGCCTATGCCCGGCGAAGCGCTTATCCGCGCGGCCCCCGCGTTCTTGATCTTCTCCACGACATCGGGCACCTTTTCGACGCATTGACCGCAGGAAACGCAGACGCTGCACTCGGTACCCTGAGGTGTTATGCCTTCCTTGCCGAGCCTGTCCAGGACATCTTTTACCACCCGCTCAACAACCGCATCAAAGTCTTGCATCCAGTCCTTCCTTCTCAAGCTTGGCTATCTTCTCGATTCGTTTTATGTGCCGCCCGCCCTCGAAGGGCGTCTCGAGCCAGATCCTGACCATTCGCCGCGCCAGGCCACGGTTGATGAGGCTGGAGCCCAGCGACAGGATATTGGCGTCATTGTGCAGCCTGCTGGACCTGGCCGCGTCCACCTCATAGCAGGTGGCGGCGCGTATGCCGTCGATCTTGTTGGCCGCGATCGCCGAGCCCACGCCGATCATGTCGATCACGACGCCGCGGTCGCAGGTCTTGCTCGCCACCTTGCCGGCCACGGCCTGGGCGATGTCGGGATAGTCCCCGGTCTCGCCCTGGCTGACCCCGCAGTCCACGACCAGGTGGCCGAGTTCGCGAATGAGCTCAGCAAGCACGCTCTTGAGCGGATAGCCTCTGTGATCGGAACCTATGGCGACCTTAAGCTGCGGCGCCTTGCTTCCCGGAAGCCTCTCTTCAGCCATCCGTGTCCTTTCTGCCCCTGGACCCTCGAACTTGACCCGGGCCCCCTCTTTCTCGAATGCCCGGGCCACAAGGCCCTCTATGCGTTTGCCCAGATCTTTTTCCATCTCTTCCCTCAAAGCTCAAAAGGCAGGGGCAGCAGCTCGGAAAACTCATAGGAGTCGAACTTACCGTCACCCCGGTCAATCAACACTCTCTCTACGGCGAACTCCTTCATCACCTGAAGACAGGCCCCGCAGGGCAGAGGATTCTCAAGCCCCTCAGCCGATATGGCTACCTTTGCGATGCGCCTGTGGCCCGCGGCGACCGCAGCGAAGATCGCCGCCCGCTCGGCGCAGATCGTCAGGCCATATGAGGCGTTTTCGACATTGCAGGCGCTAAAGATCTCGCCATCGGCGGTCTCTACACATGCACCCACCATGGCCCCCGAATAGGGCGCATGCGCGTTTCCACGCGCCCTGGCGGCCTCTCTTATCAGTCCTGCATCATCCATTTATCCGGAGTCCTCACCTTCCGCTATGCCTTCCTGATGCGTCCCAGGAAGCTCTCTCCGGCTTCGGTCTTGATCCCGAA
This sequence comes from bacterium, assembly GCA_050116545.1. Lineage (GTDB taxonomy): Bacteria > Arandabacterota > Arandabacteria > Arandabacterales > Arandabacteraceae > JAUVJV01. The sequence continues at coordinate 2,870 of JASFOL010000195.1, forward strand.
GACCTCTCCGATTGTAGCACCAAGATCGGAAAAAGTCTTTCTAGTTCCGAGATCCACTCCCTCTTTTAGGCCCTTTCCCCAGGCGAGCAGCGGAACATGCTCCCGGGAGTGATCCGTGCTGGGCGTCGTGGGATCATTGCCGTGGTCGGCTGTGATGAATAGCATGTCATCAACTGCGAGGGTCTCCATTATGCGGGGCAGCGCCCGGTCGAACTCCTCCAGGCCCTTCCTGAAACCCTCGGTGTCATTGCGGTGGCCCCACAGCATGTCGAAGTCGACCAGATTGGAGAAGATCAGGCCCCTGTGAGGCTCGCCAATGGTCTTGATGATCTTGCCGATCGCATCCGCATTGGACCTGGTATGCACCGAACCCGTGAAGCCCCGCTTGGAAAAGAGATAGTCCACCTTGCCGATCGAGATGGTCTCCAGACCCTTCTCCTTCATCTGATCCAGAAGCGTCGTCCTGGGCGGGCAAACCGAGTAGTCCTTTCGGTCGGGAGTCCTAACGTACGCCCCGGAAGGACCCGTGAAGGGGCGGGCAATCACACGGCCCACCGCATGACGGCCCGTGAGCAGGGCCCGTGCGGTCAGGCAGATCTCGTAGAGCTTCTCGAGCGGGACAATGTCGGTATGCGCCGCAATCTGGAACACGCTGTCGGCCGACGTATAGACTATCAGCTTCCCGGTCTTCACATGCTCGTCGCCGAGCTCCTTTATGATCTCGGTGCCCGAGGCAGCCTTGTTGCCCAGCACGCCCATGCCGGTCGCTTCCGTGAAAGCGTCGATCACCTCAGGCGGAAAGCCATCAGGATAGGTGGGGAAAGGAGTGTCCAGGATCAGGCCGGCAATTTCCCAGTGGCCCGAAGTGGAGTCTTTGCCGGGCGAGGCCTCCGCCATCCGGCCGAAACATCCGAGCGGGGCCTGCTCGGGCTCGACCCCTGCGATCGGCGCGATATTGCCCAGGCCCAGGCGCTCCAGATTGGGCAGGTTGAGCCCGCCGAAAGCGGAGGCGAGGTTGCCTAAGGTATTGCTTCCCTCATCCCCGTAGGCTGCCGCGTCCGGAAGGGCTCCGATGCCGACCCCATCAAGGATGATGATGAGAACCTTGAGGGAATCGTTCACCTCTTACCCTTCCTGGTCTTGGCGGTTTTCTTCCTGGTGGTTTTCTTCTTGGTAGACTTCCTCTTTGGTTTTGCCGCCTTCTTCCTGGTGGTCTTTCTGGTGACTTTCTTCTTAGGCTTCGTCGCCTTCTTCTTCGCGGTCTTCTTCGTGGCTTTGCTCTTAGGCTTTGCCGCCTTCTTCCTGGCAGTCTTCTTCTTCGCTGCCTTCTTCTTGGGTTTGGCGGCTTTCCTGGCAGTCTTTTTCTTGGCAGTCTTCTTCTTGGGCTTCGCGGTCTTCTTCTTCGTGGCCGTCTTCTTCCTGGCCACCTTCTTCTCG
>JASFOL010000196.1:0-4303 GCA_050116545.1 bacterium
CCAAGAGCATAATATCTTTAACCTCTTGATTAACAGCAAGATAGGAACGCCAAGAAACCCTGTCGGGGCGCGATGAGATCCAAGCCTGGCCGGCAACCCGAGTGATTGTCCCCCGTGGAATGCAGTTCGGTCCCACCCGAGGACAATCAGCCGGTTTCCAGGGCCCGGAAACTGTGGTATTCTCTGGCCATGGAATTCAGCAATGTCTATGGAGATTCCAGACGCGCGGAGTCATATGCGAAGCTGGAATTTCCCGGAACCTACTATCTGGCATACAGGGATATCCCGGGGCTCATATCCAGGCATGTCGAGGGGACAAGAGCGCTCGACTTCGGGTGCGGCACCGGCCGCTCCACCAGGTTCCTCAAGGCGCTGGGATTCGAGACCACCGGGGTTGATATCTCGGAGGACATGCTCCGGCAGGCCCGCGAGCTGGACCCTGAAGGCGAATACCTCCTGGTAGATGACGGCGGCCTGGGCCCGGTCCGGGGCAAGGCATATGATCTGGTGCTCTCGGCCTTCACCTTCGACAATATCCCCACCATGGAGAAGAAGGTCGGTCTTTTCAGCCAATTGCGGGACCTGCTCGCCCATCATGGGAAAATTGTCAACCTGGTCTCATCACCGGAGATCTATACCCATGAATGGGCCTCCTTCAGTACCCGGGACTTCCCCGAGAATCGCAATGCCCGAAGCGGTGACCGGGTTAGAATCATAATGACCGATGTGGATGATCGCAGGCCGGTGGAGGACATCATCTGGTCGGAAGAGGACTATGCCACGGCCTACCGCCGGGCGGGGCTGGAGGTCGCGCTCAAGTGCAAGCCCCTGGCCAGGGCCGGCGAGCCCTATGACTGGGTCAATGAAACCACCATCGCTCCCTGGACCATCTATGTTCTCGAGGAATCGCCTTAGATACCGCGCGGGCATGTACTGAACGGTTCACTCCGCCAGGCGGGGCGGATTTGTGCACGGGGGAACCGGAACCGTGCCTTGATCATCATAAAGTGGTGGACGAGCCACAAGAGCTGTGGATAACATGCGGAACGGAAGAAACGAGGAGATAAGAGAATGAAAATGCCAGGAAAAGAAGTGATTGTCTTACTGGCCCTGGCCGGCATGGCCCTGGCCGGCATGGCCGGAGCCGCCGAAGACGGCTACGGCGTTTATCAATACATTGTCCGGGAGGCCAACGGCACGATCGACGAGATCGGCAGTGCCATCGAGGACGGGGCGGCCTCTGAGGGGTGGAAGGTGATCGCGGCGCTCGATGCGGGCGTGCCGGAAGATTGCCCCTTCGGTGCCCGCGTCATAGTGCTCTACGACTCCCTCTATGCGGCCCGGGTGATCGGCGCCAACATGGAGACCGGACCGTTTGCCGCCCTGGACCGGGTAGCCGTGTTTGAAGACGAAGACGGAGTCCATGTGTCGGTTGTCAACCCGCACTCGATCAACCGCACGATCCTGATGGACGATTCGGCTTATGAAGATATGACCGCGGACCATCTCATGGCGCTTCGAAAGATGATCGAATCGCACGTCGAGGGAACTCCAACCGACAAGGAGTACGGTCAGTTTCGTGAGGAAGGCTATATCGGCAAGACCATGGGCGTGATGGCCGGCGGGAAGTTTGAGGACCTCCTTCGCGAGAAAGCCAGCGTAAATGGTGAAAGCTACAAGAAGGTTGCCGGGAAAGTCCGCCAGGGCCTGAAGCAGACCGGGGAGGAATGGGGCATGGAGTATGCTTACCAGGTCGACATCCCGGAGTTTGACATGATGATCCTGGGCACCACCGGAACGCCGATGGACTCGAAATCGTTCGAGATCGTGGGCCACGGGGCGGACAAGTCCCGTGAGGACTTCGAGTGTCCAGGTATAGCATATGCTGGGGCATACCCCATCGAGGTGGTCGTCGCCAGGCGGGACGACGAGGTGAAGGTTTACATGACCGACGTCATGTACCGCATGAAGATGTACTTCGAGGATGCCGGCAAATGGGCCTTCATGAAGAACATGTCGATGCCCGGGACCATCGAGGAGGAAATTGCCGGGCAGATAGAAGACGGCCTCAATGAGTAGTGGCTTTTCTCCCCGTGCCGTTTGATTGGACACGCAGGAGGGGCTGAGCAAGAGCACTCAGCCCCTCTTTTTCGTTCCGGTATGCGCCGCTTCTCTTCGGGTTCCGCCCCAACCCGGCCCCGTCTTGTCAGAATCCTTCAGCTGGTGTAGGATTCTCATGATGGTCCACAACCGGAGCAGAGACATGAAAGCTTCCGTGCGGAAGTTCCAGGGCGAGAGTGATTACTGGAAAGTCCGGCAGTTTCTGCGGGAGGTATTTCTCCTCAACAACCGCAGGGAGCTGAGCTGGCAGGCATACCGCTTCGACTACTGCAGGTGGCATGTCTGGGCCAATATCCGGCATTACGAAATAGAGGACGTGCTGTTTATCTGGGAGCGGCCAGACGGGAGAATCGTCGGAGTCCTCAATCCCGAGGGCAGAAACGGCGTGTTTCTCCACGTGCATCCCGAGCTCCGCACACCCGGCCTCGAGGCCGAGATGATAACCCTCGCCGAGAAGCATCTTGCCATGGAGTCGCCCGACGGCCGCCGCGTCCTTCGCGTCTGGTCCAATGAGCATGACGAGTTGCGCAAGGAGACCCTGATCCACTGGGGTTACACCCGCGGAGATCAACCCGAATACCAGCGTCGGCGGGACATGGCCGGGCCGATCCCCGCTGTCCGGACGGCGCGGGGCTATACGGTGCGGGCCCTGGGCGGGGATGATGAGCTGCCGGCGAGAAGCTGGGTGTCATGGAGAGCATTTCATCCCGATGACCCTGACGAGAACTATGAAGGCCACGAGTGGTATCTCAATGTCAAGCGCGGCCCTCTCTACCGCCGCGATCTCGATATCGTGGCCGTCGCCGCCGACGGGGAATTCGCGTCATTCTGCACCGTGTGGTTTGATGATGTGACCAGGACCGGGGCATTTGAACCCGTGGGGACCGCCCCCGAGCACCAGCGCAAGGGACTTGGCCGGGCCGTCATGTCCGAGGGCCTCAGGAGGCTCCAGCACCTTGGAGGCACTTTGGCCTATGTCGGCGGGTTCACTCCCGAAGCCAATGCCCTCTATGCATCGGTGGGCTTTGAAGACTATGACCTGTGTGAACCCTGGTCCAAAGAGGTACAGCACGGATCCTCTTGAGTCACGCCGGCATCCAAAGAGCGCTTGACACCATATCAACCAGACATGAGCTTGATACTGGAGCCGGAATCCGAAAACCAACCAGATCACATGTAGAGCATTGAATGAGAATCCATCGAGGAATACCCGTTTCAAATGACGAGATGATGGACTTCTCATACGATGAGCTACAGCACGATGACCCGATGGATATATACCAAATGAATGATTTCCAGAGCTTCGACTTCGGGGACTTCGACCCACCCGGAATGGATTTCGACGCTCCCGAGGTCTTCATAGACTAGCATGGATAAACTGAATCCACGCGCTCTTGCCCTGATTGCACTCCTCGGGGGGGTCACAATCCTGGGGTTTGCCGCAATCTTCGTGAAGTGGTCAGATGCTCCCGGACCGGTCACCGGGCTTTACCGGATGCTCATCGGAGTGGCGGCCATCACCCCGCTGTACCTGATCAAGCGCGGGCCCGCGCTCAGGTCGCTCTCCAGACGAGGCGTCTTGATGGCAGTGCTTGGAGGCTCCCTCTTCGGGTGCGACATGGCCATCTGGATGTCCGCCATAGGGATTAGCGGAGCCACGATGCCCACCCTGATGGCCAATACCGCGCCGCTGTGGGTCGGTATCGGATCCATACTGCTGTTCCGGGAACGCAAGGCGCCGGGGTTCTGGGCCGGGGTTCTCATAGCGTTCATAGGGGTGGCCCTGGTTCTCGGCAGCAATGTGCGGGCAACGGACGGCCTTGCACGGGGCATGATCATGGGCCTTATTGCAGCCCTGTTCTATGCCAGCTTTCAGCTGGCCACCCAGGCGGGCAGGCGCCGGATCGACACCCTGTCCTTTCTCTGGATAAGCACCCTGAGTGCGGCGGGCGCCCTCTTGATCATAAACATCGTCATGCGAAGTCCCCTGACGGGCTTCGGCCCCAAGACCTATCTGGCATTCATCGCCCTCGGCATCCTGGTGCAATTTCTGGGATGGTTCTTGATCAACTTCGCCCAGGGCTATCTCCGGGCATCGATCGTTGCGCCGGTACTGCTGACCCAGCCGGTTCTGACCGCCGTCCTCGCGGTGCCTTTGCTGGGAGAGCGCTTCACGATCCGC
>JASFOL010000197.1:0-4271 GCA_050116545.1 bacterium
GCCGTCCATGTCCGCGAAGTATAGATCGCACGGAATGCCGGGATCGACGGTTCCGCCCACCGAGCAATAGCATCCCCTGATCATGGCCTTGGGCGCCGCCATGGTCATCACCACCCAGGCGGTCCCCTGGTTCAGGTAGTAGTCCTCGATGCAGTTTCTCAGTCTTTCCTGGTCGTCTCTTCCCGGATAGGTTGCGTAAACTTCCTGGACGGTGATCATGGCCGCCGGAACGCCCTTGCGGGTCTTCCAGTCAATGAGCGCCTGGTACTCATCCTGGTGGTTCTCATGGCACAGGATAAGGTACTCTATGGCCACGCCGGGATCCAGGGTGCCCATGGCGGGGGGAAAGTCACTCTCGATGTCCTCTGAGTTTGTGACCAGTCTGGAAACGATGTCGTTCCTCAGCTTTCTGACCTCAGCGGTTTCCCTCGGCACGGCGGGCTCGGAGTCGGCGGTATCAAACTCGATCTCGAAAGTGATCTCCTCATTCAGGACGGCGCGCCGCTCCGCGGGGACATATTGCACCGGATAGACCCTGAGGCTGGTTATCTTCCTGCCGGCTATGCTTCCAGAGCTCGAGATCTCGACCGGGGAAGCCGGGTAGGGCTCGCTGCGACCGTAGATCTGCCGGTCGGGCATTGCCGGTTCCGGGATGGACTCGGCCGAATACGGTATTTCCTGCTGGCCGGGCAGAAGCATGAAGTCGCCGGGCAGCGTGGTCTGTTCGGTCGAGACCAGGCGGACGCTCTTGACTTTGCTTCCGCGCGGGACATAGACCTGGACTCCTTTGACCGGCAAGCTCGGATGCCCGGGTATACGGGTCAGGCTGAGGTCGCCCATCTCTATAACTTCATAGGCCTCGTCGGAGAGAAGGTGCTGCCGGATCCGAAGATCCTGCTCCTGAAAACGCAGGGTGAAGGTCCTGGCCTCGCTTCCGGCATAGGCCGCCGAAACGGCAAAAAGGCACAAAAAAACAAAAAGACCCCAAGCTGTTCTTGAACGCATTTTCACCTTCCTTTGTTGTGCCGAGCCTGATTGGTGTTCGTCTAGTGTTCCTCTATATATGATATACCAAAACAACCCGTGAGGTCAAGGAATTAGCCTGTTCCGGGGTGCCGCGAGTGATATAGGAGTTGACTGGGAAGTGCTTCCCGGATTAGGATTGTTGCGGTTTCGGGCGGACAAAGTATGAAAAAAGCTGTAACCAAGATATCTGCAACGGACATCCTCCTGACCGGGCTGGTCGGCGGGCTCATCTACTATGCCCTCAACCTTGTGTTCTTCTTCCCGGCTGAGCAGTTCAGCCTCATGACCAGCAGTTTCCTCAAGATCAACCTTTTTGTGTACAGCTTCTGCGTGTGGTTGGTCGGATTTACGCTGCTATCCGCGGTCCTCTATCTGATCACGTTGCCGCTCGGCGGCGACGCCACCAGGCGCGGGCGCTTCATACTGAGGCGCTTCATAGTCTATTTCATTCTTGCTCTCGCGATCCTGACGGGGCATGCGCTCTGGATGAGCTATTCCAGGATGTCACCGGTTCTTCCCGCCTATGTCAGGACCGCCGAGCTGCGCTCTGCCGTCCTGATCGGCGTCGTAATAGCATTCCTCGGAGCGCTTATCCTGAGTTTCGTCGACGGTCTGGCCGCACGCAGATCTCGCGGGAGGCCGGTGTCTCTGATTGCCTTCTTCCTGATTTGTCTTTTATACGTGGTGGTGGTGAACCTGCCGGCCGACTATGCGCGCCTTGGCCGGATTGAGGATGTAGCCCCCGCCTCGCCGCCACGCACTGTGATCTTGGGTGTTGAGGCCGGCTCCTGGAATGTCATACTTCCCTTCATCGAGCGCGGTGATCTTCCGGCCTTCAAGCGAATGATGGACGAAGGCTCTTACGGCTATTTGGACTGCTATGGGCCTCGGCTCTCAGCCTCGTCCTGGAGCACCATCGCGACGGGACAAAGGAGCGAGGATCACGGTGTTCACGAATTCGCCAGTCTCAGCTCCGACTGGAAAGCCGCTCCGCTCTGGTCGATCATGTCGGCGGCCGGAAGAACTTCCGGCATCGTGAACTGGGTATGCACCTGGCCGCCGTTCGAGGTCGAGGGTGCCTTCATTTCGGGGGTATTTTCACCGCGCAGCGGAAATGCCCACTTTTCGGATGAGTACGTCTCATATATGGAGCCCACCGACGCCATCCTCGGGCGCTGGGAATATGAGGTTCCGGCAAATGCCGGGGCCTGGGTCGAGCAGGCCGGGCAAGAGATGACACAGCTCGAGACCATCGACGAGGAAGTGATCTCCGGGGTCGCACCCGATCTGGTGACCTACAACTATTATTCGACCGATGCGCTGCAGCATGTGTTCTGGAAGGATATGGAGCCCGATCTGTTCACCGAAGGCGATTGGGAGGGCACGCTCCCCGACGAGGACTTCGCAGAGGCCATAAGAGATTGCTGGATACGGGCCGACGGTCTTCTCGGGAGCCTCCTGGAGCGCTATGGAGACGATGCATATTACCTGGTTGTCTCGGATCACGGTGCCAGGCCGGTGAACCGGCGGCAGGTCGTGTTCGACATGACCGGGCTCCTGGAGGGCATGGGTTACCTGAAAAGGCAGTCCGGAGAGGTGGACCACGCTGGTTCGGTCTGCTACCTGGCCGGTGACGGCCCGCAACATTTCATGTTCGACATCAAGATCAACCCCGGCGAATACACGGAGGGGAAAGAGGTAGACGAGAACCACTACCGGGAGGTGAGGGCGGGGATAACAAGGGACCTCCGGGCGGCCCGGCTGAAAGGCTCCGGGAAGCGGCTATTCAGGGATTTCATGTTCGCCGAGGGTCCGGCCGGCGAGGACAAGCCCGATGTAAGAGTTATAGCGTCAACGGCGATTCTGAAGATGCCGGATCGAGACGAGATTGTTGTCGCCGGAGGAGAGGAGATCCCGGTCACGGACCTGATCAGTTTTCATGTCTGGTCGGGCAGGCACCGGGCCCGGGGCATCGTGGTCGCTCGTGGCCCGGAGATCAAGCACCGCTACACCGGCGCGTGGACCATCGACGATGCCTATACGCGCATCTTCCGCTATATCAGTGGCAGGTACTCACTTGTGGACAAACTCAGGTCTCCACTCAAGAGGCTTCACCTGATCGATGAGGCGACCACACTGGACATTGCCCCCACGGTTTTGTATCTCTCGGGCCTACCGGTCGCAGAAGACATGGATGGCAGGGTGCTGAACGAACTCATCACAGGTGATTTCAGAAAGGCGAACCCCATCGAGACCACAGACACCTACGGGATCGGAGAGGTTCTCAGTGTGGAAAGCCGTCCCGCCGAGGAGGCCAGGATGAAGGAGCGGTTGAGGGCCCTGGGAGACATCCACTAGGCGGCTGCCTGTTGTCCTGACACGCGCCGGAGTCGAAAACGGGAGGTTCAGGCTTCATGATGCACATTAAGGTCGCAGTCTCGTTTCTCTTCCTGGCAGCCGGCACGGTCGCCACGCTTACCATGCTTTACGTGATGGGGCGGCCGGAGAAGAAGTCCAGCCCGGAGACCATGAGAAAGACCCACAAGGTGATGGGAATAGCCTTCACCGTCCTGCTCCTCTACCTTGCCTGGATCGGTTCCAGGTTCGTCGGCGCGATGGGTGATGAGATGCCTCTACGGGCCGTGTTTCATGTCGTCTTTGGCGTTAGCATCATCGCGGTGCTTCTGATGAAGTTGCTCATTGTCAGGTTCTACCGGGGGCTGATGCGTCTGGTGCCAGTGATGGGTCTTATCCTGTTTGGGCTGGCCTTAGTGACTTTCTCAATCTCAACCGGTTACCATTTTGCCAGGGAGCTGCATTCCGGGCCGTCTGCGATCATCGAGGAGGATGAAGGCTACAGGGAGGGTGAAGCCGCCGGCACTGAGAACAGCGCCGAAGCCGCATCGGGTACGGCCGGCACTGAGAACAGCGCCGAAGCCCCATCGGGCACGGCCGGCGCCGAAGTCGTCGTCCAGGCCGGGGATGGCGGCAGCGGCGAGACCATGCCCGCCGGCGATGTCAAGGCAGGCCGCTCCATCTTCAATAATAGATGCGTGGGTTGCCATGACCCCGACAGCCGCAAAACCCTCTTCGGGCCGGGCCTGCTCGGCCTGATGAAGAGGGAGACGCTCAGGAGCAGCGGGGAGCCGCCCACCCCGGAGAACGTGCGCAATCAGATCGTCAATCCTGAAGGCGGCATGCCGGCATTCACGACATTCTCGAAAAAAGAAATGAACGACCTGCTT
>JASFOL010000198.1:0-4271 GCA_050116545.1 bacterium
CGATGCGGCGCGGGCGGCGGGCATAAAGGACGTGATCGCCGTGGTGGGCCACAGGAGCGAGAAGGTGGAGCCCATCATGAAGAAGCTCCGTGTCCAGAGGGTCGTCCAGGAAGTCCAGCGAGGCACCGGGCATGCCGTGCTGCAGGCCTATCCTAAGCTTGCCCGTTTCTCAGGGACCGTGACGGTGCTTTCCGGAGACACGCCGCTCATAAGGTCGGAGTCCATCAAACGGCTACTCACCCTGCATGCCCGGCACTCCAATGCCATCACTTTCGCCACCACCGTGGTGCCGGATGCCAGGGGCTATGGCAGGATAGTGAGGGACAAGGCCGGCAAATTCGTAAGGATAGTGGAAGAGAGAGACGCCGACAGGAAGACCAGGACCATAAAGGAGATAAACGCCGGCCTTTACTGCTTCAAAGCCCAGCTGCTTTTTGACGCCCTGCTCTCGGTCAAGGCGGACAATGTCCAGATGGAGTATTATCTGACCGATGCCCTGGAGACGATCAAGGGGCATGGCGGGAGGGTGGAGGCCGTCGTGATCGATGATCACACCGAGATGCTGGGTGTCAACACCGCGGCCGAGCTCAATGCGGTCAGGAAGCTCTACAAACGGAGAACATCGGATGGAGATAATAAGCGCAGGTTGGAGAATGGAATACATAGAAGGCGATAGCGGCGGCGAGTGCATATTCTGCGCCCGGGTGGAAGGCTGCGATGATGCGGAGCAACTGATAGTCAGGCGAGGGGAGTCGGCATTTGTGCTGATGAACCGCTATCCTTATACCACAGGGCATCTGATGGTCGCCCCTTACCGGCACGTGGGCACAATGAGCGATCTAACCCGGGAGGAGGCCTGCGAGCTGATGTCGCTCCTGGCCTGGTGCGAGAGTATTCTGACAAAGTCGATCAACCCCGGCGGCTTCAATGTCGGCATCAATATCGGAGAGTGCGCCGGCGCCGGTGTCCCGGGCCACATTCACATTCACGTCGTCCCGCGGTGGGAGGGAGACACCAATTTCATGCCGGTGGTCTCGGAGACCAAGGTATTGCCGGAGGTCCTGACCGATACCTACAGGAAGATCAAGTCCGCCATGGGCGATGAGGAGCAGGCCGGTTGAGAATCTGGGTTCTTAAGGTGGTGTTTCTCGCTATCCTCGCCGGAGCAATCTACCTGGCCATGAGCACGGGCTTCAGCCGGGAAGACCCTGATCCGGAGTGTGAGGTGCCCGTGATAGTCGAGGTCCTGAACGGCTGCGGGGTCAGCGGTGTGGCGGACAAGGTGGCGGCCAGGCTGAGGCGTGAGGACTTCGATGTGATGTTTGTGGGTAATGCCGATGATTTCAACTATGAAGAGACCCTGATCGTGGACCGTTCAGGCGCCTGCTCCAAGGCGATCACCGTGGCGCGTGCCCTTGGAGTGAAGAACGTGGTCCAGCAGGTTCGTGAGTCTTTCTTTGTGGACGTCAGCGTCGTGGTCGGCAGCGATATGGCCGAATCGCTGGCCTCAGCGCAGTAGGGGGAAGGCATGTTCAGCGGAATCGGAGGTTCCGAGATACTCCTGGTGCTCCTGGTCGTGCTGATTCTCTTTGGCTCCAAGCGCATCCCTGAGTTCGCCCGGGCCATGGGCAAGGCCACACGGGAAGTGAGGAAGGCTCTGAACCAGATCCGCGAGGAGGTCGACACGGCCGGCACGATCGAACCCCCGGATGGTGATCCTCCCAGGGCGGGTTAGCCGAACCGAGACGCTGCGCCACAGCCCTGTCGTCTAGTAAGATCCGTACTGGCTCCGGAAGTCCACTATCCTGGCATTATCCTCGAGCCGGGTGTACCAATCGGTCATGTAGACCTGCTGCTTGGTGCTCAGAAGCGAGAGCTTTAGATTCCCCAGGGTGCTCCTGAAGCGTTCCATATCTAGGGGCTGCTTTTCGTCCACCCTGACTATGTAGAACTGGTCGGAATCCTCTATCACTCCGCTGATCTCCCCCTTGTCCAGGGCAAAGGAGTGGGCGATCACCGCGTTCTCCCGTCCGATGCCCGGCACATAGCCTGTCCGCGCGAACGGTTGAGTGGTCACAGGGTCTATGTTCCAGGCCTCACCCGCGCTCTCGAAAGGCTCTCCAGCCCTTATCTTGGCGGCGATCTCATCCGCGATCACCCTGGCCTTTTCCTTCCTCTCCTCGAACACATAGGCCTGGGCGACACGATCCTTGATCTCTTCCAGCGGCGGAATGTGCGTGGGCTGGATCTCGACAACCTCAAAGACGAAGAAAGAAGCCCTGCCCTCAACCGGTCCGACAGGTTCCCCGATGTGGGCGTTGAAGATGTTCTCTGCGTCGTCCGCCTCGACCCCGAGGAAAGGAGCGATCTGCTCCTTTACATAAGGCTCGGTCACCCGGTAATCATAGCCGGCCTCTTCTGCGGCTTCAGCAAGGCCCCCACCGGCGGCATCATCCATCAGATCCGCGGCTCTCGCGCGAATCCGGTCGATTGTAAGAGGGCTTGCCTCAAGAGCAGACTTTATGTAGGAGAGCTTGCGCTCCTCAACACCATCCACGACCCTTATGGACTCCGCCTTTATGATGTGGAACCCATCCGCGGTCTCAAGCACATTGCTGATATCACCGGCTCCGAGTTCCCAGGCCACGGAGTCAAGCTCAGCCGGCAGCTTCCCGGGTCTCACCCAGCCCAGGTCGCCCCCTCGGGGGGCGCTCGCCGGGTCATCTGAATAGTCGGGAGCGATCTCTGCGAAAGGCTCGCCGTCGGAGACTATCTCATAGGCGTCATCGATCTTCTCGCGGGCATCTAATTTGTCCTCGGCGCTCGGCTCCTTGGGAAATTCCAGTACGCCGATCCTGCGCTTCTCCTGCACCCGGAAATCTTCCTTGTGCGCGTTATAGAACTCGTTCAATTCGGCCACGCCGGGATCCGGCATTGACTCTCTTACATTGGTATTGGGATCGACATTGAGGTAGGATATCGTCACCTGTTCCTGGAGCACCGTCATCAGCATCTTGGCTTCTTCATCGGTGATCCTGACGCAGGACTCCATGTATTCCTGGAGCTTCTGAAGGGGAAGCGACTCCCTCACATAGGTCTCAAGAAAACGAAAATCCAGCGAGGGATCGGCCAGGGCATCGATGTACTTCGACTGGTCGAAGACGCTGTCCGTCTGGAATGCCGGGTGGTTTCTTATGAACGGCGGAGGATTGCTCTGCATCTCCATCAAGATCTCATCGTCCGAAGCGTCCAGGCCTTTATCGTGTGCGGCCTTGTACAGGAGGCGCCTTTGTATCAGGCTCTCCCAGGTCTGATCGCTCATCTGCCGCTCGGTTGCGGCATCGGGCCTGTGTCCTTCCCTCTCAAGATAGGCCTGGTACTGGGTGCGTAACTCGGTGCGGTATTCGTCCCAGCTTATACGGTCCTTGCCGACCTTCCCGGCCACGCCCGGCTCGGGGCCCCCGGTACTCACCCGGTTCATACCCCAATTGTAAAACATGAAACCGATGAAGCCGACAACCACAATCCATAACACCACTTTTGTATTCTTTCTCATCTGCGCCAGCATATAGGTCTCCCCTCAGATAATCGATTAACTCATGGCATACTAACAATTACCCCTGCGCTCTACAAGCGCTTTCTGGCTGTACCCGCCAGAGGCCTTTTCCGGGAGGAGTGCGGCCTCTCCGACCGGTTCGAACACAGTCCAAGAGGCATTTGAGTGTCTGTAAGCGTTAATCTCCGCCCTGAGATCTGCGCAGGAGTCTCTGTTGACTCTACGGAGTCCTGGCTCCGGAAGTGCTCACTTTGCCGCGGTCATCGCATGATGACGACTTTCGCTTGGCGTGACGTGTTTCCGGTCTCGAGTCTGACCACATAGACCCCGCTTGCTACAGGGCGGCCCCTGAGGTTTCTTCCGTCCCACTCGGCGTTGCGGAAGCCCGTCTGCTCCACACGGTCAACCAGAGTACTCACCAGCTCACCCGTCACCGCATAGACACGCAGGCGCACATGCCCGGATTCCTGAATCGAATAGCGGACTGCCGTCCCCGAGCGGCTCGGGTTGGCGCCAACCACCGTGAGACGTGCATCCCCGCACCGGGATTTTGCATCTCCTACACCTGCTTGAGGCGCCTGGGCCACGCCGACGCAGGGGCAGAACTCCGATGTGTTACTCAGTGAGTCTATGGTTGTGGCGGTAACCGAGTCACCAATTGCGAGTCCCGTGACTATCGCGGTCCAATTGCCGGCGCTGTCGGGAATGGTCGTCG
>JASFOL010000199.1:0-4271 GCA_050116545.1 bacterium
ATTGCGTTCTTCGGGTCGTCCGGTCCTGCCAGCATGGATTCAAGCTCGAGGGCTTCGAGGTCCTTGTTCATCTTCTCCAGTGAAGCGGCGATCTCGGCGCTGACCTCTTCGTCCTGGGCCTCCTCGGCGAGCTCCACGAGATCCGCAAGGTCGTCTATCTCCTTGCTGAAGACTTCCCACCTGTCCACCACGGTCTTCAGCGCAGACGCCTGTTTGGTGACCATGGCCGCACGCTGCCCGTCCTGCCAGAAGTCCTGCTGCCCCATTCTGGCCTCGAGCTCTTGAATCAGTTTCTGCTTTCCCGGAACGTCAAAGATGGTCACCCAGCTTTACAATCCTCTCTCTGAGGTTGGCCAGGTGTTCGCGTTCCTGTTGCGGCATGAATATCACCCCTTTCTAAGCGATTCCAACAAGTGTCCAGAAAACCTTTTCTGCTCTATCCCTGAGCTCTTCGGGGCTTCCGAAGTTGGGTATTATGACATCAGCCTGCTGCGCCTTCTGCTTGCGGCCGAGCTGATGCTTCATCCTCGCCCTCACATTTTCCTCATCAAACCTGGCGCCGGCGCATGATCGCTCCAGGGCCTTGTCCTGGTCCGCCTCGACCACCACCAGGACGTCTATCCAGGCCTTGGCGTCCCATTCCGGCAGCAGGGCCGCGTCCACAACGATCACCGTCTCGGTCTCTTTTGCCTTCTCAATCTCGGCCTTGATCCTCTCTATCAGGGGTTCGCGCGTCAGCCGGTCGAGCACGAGCGCTCCTTTTCCGTCCGCGAAAGCCGCCTGCCCCAGCTTGCGTGTGTCGATCTCACCCCTGCGACCGGTGATCGCCTTGCCGAAGGCCTCTATGAGAGCGGCCCTGACGGCCTTGTCGGCAAGCAGGTCCTTCCCGAGCGTATCGGCGTCGATCAGCCTGGCACCCAGTCCCTGGAAGACACGGGCCACGGTCGACTTGCCGGCGCCCATTATGCCGGAGACGCCGATCACCAGCGGCTTCTTGTCAGTGCGCTTCGTACCAGTTCGCGCCACTCTGCACCTCTACCTTGAGCGGTACCTGGAGATCATAGGCCCCTCGCATCTTCTCGCGGAGCATGGCCTCGAAAACCTCCCTTTCGCTCTCAGGACAATCCACAAGGATCTCATCATGAACCTGGATGATGATCCCGCCCCGGAGCTTCTGCCTCTTTATATCTTTCGAGATCTCAAGCATCGCAAGCTTGATTATGTCTGCCGCCGAACCCTGGACCGGCGTGTTTATCGCCATGCGTTCCGCCGCCGACCTCATCTGGGACTGCCCGCTCGAGAGGTCGGGGATATAGCGCCTGCGGCCCAGGACGGTCTGGACCATGCCGGTTTCCCTGGCCTCTTCCAGGCAACGGTCGATATACTCATACAGACCCGGGTAGGTCTGCCTGTGCTCTTTCAAGAAGCCCGAAGCCTCCTCGCGGCTTAAGCCCGTGTTCTTGGCAAGCGCCTGGGCTCCCATGCCATAGAGAATCCCGAAGTTGACCGCCTTGGCGATGGTCCTCATGCTCCTGGTGACCTTGTCCGGCTCCACCTTGAAAACGAAGGCGGCTGTCTGGGAATGAATATCCTCGCCCTTGCTGAAAGCCTCGATCAAAGCCCTGTCGCCCGAAAGATGCGCCACCACCCTGAGCTCGATCTGGGAGTAGTCCGCCGACACCAGCACCCAGCCGGGCTCGCCGGGAATGAAGGCCTTCCTTATCTCCCCGCCGAGATCTCCCCGTATCGGCACATTCTGAAGGTTGGGCTCGCTCGAGGAGAGCCTGCCGGTCGAGGTAACGGCCTGGTGGAAATTCGCATGGATCCGGTCGGTTTCCGGGTCGGCATAGCGCATCAACTGGTCCACGTGCGAGGTCTTGAGCTTGGAGTGCTGGCGATACTCCAGTATCTTGCCGGGAAGCGGGTGCTCGGCGCTGAGCTCGGTAAGGACCGAGACATCCGTTGAGTAGCCCGTCTTGGTCTTCCGGCGCGGCTTGAGGCCGATCTCCTCAAAGAGCACTCTTGCGACGTCCCGGGGCGAGTTCATGTTGAACTCCCTTCCGGCCAGCGCATAGGCCTCCTTCTCGGCCAGCGACATACGCTTGTCGAGATCATCCGAAAGATGGCTGAGGTGGCTCCGGCTTATCTTCGCGCCCCTGAGTTCCATGTCGGCCAGCACCAGCGCCAGCGGCATCTCCACTTTGGTGAAGAGACTCCAGAGCTCTTTGGCCCTGAGTTCGGCTTCCATCGGAGCCACCGCCTCGAGTATCGTCCTTGATCTCACCGCGCACTTTTCAGAGGCCTGCTTGATGGTCGCCAGTTGCTCGGCGGCCTTCCCCTTCTTTTCCACCGCCATAAACCTGCCAAGGTAAAGGGCGGCCAGGTCCTCGACACTGGTGCCCCCCTGGCCGGGCTTGAGCAGGTATCCGGCAAGCAGGGTGTCGAAATCCAGACCGGCAGGCTCGATTCCCAGCCTCTGCAGGGCCACGGTCGCTCGCTTTGTATCATGTGCGACCTTGGGAACCGACGGATCGGCGAGCAGCCCGCCGGCAACATCGCCGAAGGTATCGGCGCTGACATTGCCGGGTTCCCTGTGACCTATGGGAAAATAGTGGTCGCCCTCTCCCTCGCAGCAGATGGCAACGCCGAGCACCGTGGATGTGGCCGCATTGGTCCCATCCAAATTGATCTCGATGGCCATGCGCCGACCGCAGGAGATGCCCGCCGGGTCCGTACCGGCATCCTGCCATACGTCGGGATTGACCTCCTCCGCGGGGCTGTCCGGCACCAGCTCCCGGGCAAGCGTCCTGAAGCCGAGCTCCCTGAACAGATCCTGAAGGTCCGGGCTCTTATAGCACCCAAGTTTGAGGTCTTCCAGCCCGACCGGTAGCGGAACCTCCCGGTGGACCGTCACCAGGTCCCGGCTCGAAAAGGCCGCTTCGCGGTTATCGCTGAGGATCTTGCTGACGCGGGCAGGCCTTATATTCTCGAGGTTTTCATAGATCTGCTCGAGCGTCCCGAACTCCTTGACCAGGGCCCCCGCAGTCTTGGGCCCTATGCCCGGCACCCCTTTGATATTGTCCACCGCGTCTCCCGTCAGCCCGAAATAGTCGATCAGGTGATCGGGAGGGATGCCGTACTTCTCGACCACGGCTTCCTTGTCGAGCATGCGGGTGTCGCGCCCCGAGCCGCTCAGCATCATCACTCTCGTCTTGGGATTCACCAGCTGGAGCAGGTCCTTGTCCCCTGTCACCACTATCGCATCCATGCCGGCTTCGCCCGCCTTCGAGACCAGCGTCCCGATGATATCGTCGGCTTCATAGCCTTCGATGGCGATAAGCCGAACCCCAAGTCCCTCGGTGACTCCATTGATCCACTCAAGCTGGTCCACCAGGTCGTCAGGCATGTCCGGCCGGTCGGCCTTGTAGTCCTCAAAGAGCTCGTGCCTATAAGTCGGCTCGGCGGTGTCAAAGGCCACACAGGCATAATCGGGCTTCTCGGTCCTCAATATCTTGAGCAGCGTGCTGGTATAACCATAGGTCGCCGCCGTGCTCCTGCCGTCAGGGGCCGTGAGCCCCGACCTTGACATGGCGAAGTGAGCTCTGTAGGCCACGGCGAAACCGTCTATCAGCAGTATTTTCGGCATCTGCCGCTCCCTTCTGCCCGGCTCCTAAAGACTCAGGGCCTTTCTCAAGCAGGTGTCAGCACGGACACCCCTGAAGAAGAGCCCTGAAGTTCAGTTGCGCGCTTCGCGCTCGCGCCTTGATGTGTGAGTTCTCTTGAGAACCTCTTTGACCTGGCCAATAAGTCTTGCCATACAGTTCACCCCCTGCCAAATAGGTTCCAGTGCCACTTTAATCGGCACCCCCTAACCTGTCAAGAGAAAACACTTAAGCCCAAATTCAATTTTGGGGTCAGGTACCGATTCTTGAATTCAAATTTGGGGTCAGGTCCAGAAAATTGAATTTCGCCGCTGCCGGGGCCGCTCCGCCATCCCCTTGACTCGCCTTGACTTGCTCTCTCCACCCGGTAAAATCATGATGGAGGTGCGGAATGAAGATCGAAGCCTACCGGTTTGGCAGCATCAGCATTGACGGCACCGCCTATGAAAGCGATCTCAAAATCATTGAGGGCCGGGTTGTACCCGGCTGGTGGCGCAAGGAAGGCCATAATCTTCTCCTGGTTGATATCGAGGACATTCTCGAGGCCGGGCCCGAGGTTCTGATAGTGGGACAGGGGGACCCGGGCCTGATGAAGGTCTCCGGTGAGGT
>JASFOL010000200.1:0-4257 GCA_050116545.1 bacterium
CGGGCCGGCTTGACCGCCGCTGCGGGAACCTGTAGAATCGTTCATAAAACCAACAGGCGGAGGTCAAAATGGCATCTCAAGAATTCGAGAAGCATCTCAACCTTCTTAAGGAACTTATTCTCACACCAGGAATATCGGGAAGTGAAGATCCCATCCGCGAGAAGATCAGGGAGAAGATCTCTCCATATGGTGAAACGGCGGTTGACCCCATGGGAAACCTGACACTCACCGTGGGAAGCGGAGACAAGCACGCCCTCTTCGTGGCCCACATGGATGAGATTGGCCTGGTGGTCACCCACATAGAAGATGACGGCTATATAAGAGTCAAGAAGGTGGGCGGACTGGACGACCGTGTGCTCTCCGGCCGGATGGTCGACATCTATCCTGAAGGCGGCCTCGATCCCGTGCCCGGTGTGATAGGTATCAAGCCTCCGCATCTTATGAAGAACCGGGACAAGGAAATGGCTCAGGCCATAAAGCCTGAGGACCTCAGGGTCGACGTGGGAACCCGGTCCAGGGAGGAGACCGAGGCCCTGGGCATCGCAAAGCTCTCCCCGATCATCCTTCGCAAGCATTTCTCCACCCTGGCCAATGACATGGTATCCACGCGGGGGCTGGATGACCGCCTGGGATGCGCGGCCCTGATCGAAACACTGCAGTTGATCGAAGTGGAAAAGCTGAATATCAGGATCACATTCGCATGGTCGGTGCAGGAAGAGCTGGGCTTAAGGGGCGCATATGCCCTGGGCAATGAGCTCCATCCGGACTTTGCCGTAGCCATAGACTCCTGCACCACCGGAGACTCGCCCCAGGTTGAATATCATCTGTCCGCCGTCAGCCTGGGCGCAGGCCCGGTCCTCAGGATGTTCGACCGGCTGGCATTCGCCTCCCGGACCATGATGAAGCGGGTCTCAGACGCCGCGGCGGCCGCCGGAATACCCGTGCAGGTGGCGGCAACCGGTGGTGCAACCGACGGCGGAGCCCTCCAGACTTTCGGGGCTCTGATGATAGCCCTCGGGGTGCCCGTGCGATATGTCCATTCCCCGGTAGAGGTGATGAGCCTCCGCGACTACCACAATCTGGTCGGACTCCTCGCGGCGATCGCCGGGAACATACACGCGTGGTAGAGCATAGGACCTTCAGCGCGCTCAAGCACCGCAACTACCGGCTCTTCATAAGCGGACAGGTGATATCGCTTTCGGGGACCTGGATGCAGCGGGTGGCCCAGGCCTGGCTTGTCTATGAGCTCACCAGGTCGGCTTTCGCCCTCGGAGTTGTGGGCTTCGCGACCCGGGCGCCGGTGATCTTTCTCTCCCTCTTCGCCGGCGTTCTGGCAGACCGGGTGGACAAGCGCAAGATCCTTATCACCTCACAGATCTTCGCGATGGCTCAGGCTTTCATTCTTGCGATCCTGACCTTCACCGGCGCCGTTCAATTCTGGCATGTCGCGGTGCTGGGAGCCGTGCTCGGGTCGACCCAGGCCTTCGACGCTCCCACAAGGCACAGTTTCTTCAAGGACATGGTCGGAGAGAAGGACCTGATGAACGCGATCGCGCTCAACTCCACCGCTTTCAACACGGCCCGCCTTATAGGGCCTGCCGTGGCCGGGGTCCTGATTCTCACAGTCGGAGTGGGCGGCTGCTTCCTCATCAATGGTCTTTCATTCCTGGCTGTGATCGTGGCCTATCTCATGATGAGGTTCGGCGAGCGTCCGGTCCCGCAGGCCGTCGGCAGCCACTGGCAGGAGCTCAAGGAGGGGATCGAATATGTGAGGAGTAACCGGATCGTGCGCACGGCCGTCTACCTCATCGCCGTGGCCAGCTTCTTCACCTTCTCATATGCGACCCTCCTGCCGGTGTTCGCCAGCGATGTGCTTGGCGGTGATGCGGGGGTCTTTGCCGGGCTGATGACCGCGGCCGGCGCCGGCGCCCTGATATCGGGTCTCGCGGTCGCATCTCTGGGGGACCATGGACGCAAGGGGCTTTTGACCTCGATCGGGGTGGTCTGGTTTCCATTGAGCTTGATAGCACTTTCCTTCGCGCGCTCCCGGCCCCTGGCTTTGGGGCTCTGTTTCATCCTGGGGCTCGGCATGATCCTGCTCACGGCCAGCATGAACACGCTGGTTCAAAGCTCGATATCGGACAAGTTCAGGGGCAGGGTGATGAGTCTTTATGTCCTGGTCTTCCTGGGGCCCCTGCCATTCGGCAACCTTCTGGCAGGGCGCCTGGCCGAGGCCCTGGGGGTAATCCCCACGATGCGCCTGGGAGCGGGCATCTCGCTGCTGGTGTCGCTCCTGATTCTCTCGAGCAGCCGCCGCTTCACGGACTTCGAGACCTGAGAGGACTTGCTTCTCGCCATGAGGCCGCCTCGAGTGCTGCCGGCGGATTCCACTCTTTTTTCTTTCGCGCAATTCCGGAGAAACGCTGCCGGCTGCCTCCCCAACCAACTTAGAAACGGATTGGGCTTGTGCCATCGCCTTGCCATGTGTTAAATTGACCTCACTGTCGCTCCTATCCTCCTTCAGGGGGCACCTGGGCGGAGTGTGAAGTCCAGGCACGGCGGACTCAACTCCCGGAAAAGCTGGACCGGCCTGTTCAGGCTATCCGCAGGCGAAACCCGGCGGGATTTGGCGCATCCATTATAGATGCGGGAAAGAGACATCTTTGCGAAATCACAAACTGCTGGGAGTCTACCGGGCATGAGATTGACATATAGAAACCTGACAGCTCTGGTCGTCCTGCTGCTGGCGGGCGGCATCGGAAAGGGGTGGACAGACAGTGTACCTTCCACCCCGTTGGAACCCGGGGACGGCTCCGGCAGATTCCAGGTCTATGTCGAGGCCAGCCGGACCGAAGGCGTTGTTCCATTTGAAGCCGCTTTCAAACTCAAGACGACAGGGCCCCGCGAGTTCATCAGGAGTGTCTACTGGGATCTGGGCACTGATGGCCTGCCGGACGCCCTGGGCGACTCGGCCAGCTTTGCCTTCGACACTCCCGGGGACTACGATCTCAGAGTGACCGTCAACACCATTGGATTCGGCACCTTCGAGCGCACGCTTACCATATCGGGCTATTCGGCCCTGTTGAGCATCACCTTCGACGATGGGCCTCTCTCAGTTTATACCCAGGCTCTGCCGCTTCTTGAGAGCAAGGGGGTCAAGGCGACTGCATACATCGTGCCGACCTGGATCTCAACTGACGAGTACATGAACTGGGACCAGGTGAGGCGGCTCCACGAAGCCGGCTGGGTAATAGGAAGCCACAGCATGACTCATCAGAAGCTGCCGACGCTGGCCGACTCAAGCCTGGACTATGAGATCCGCCAGGCGCAGGTTGAGCTTCAGTCAAGGGGATTTCCCGCAAGGCATTTTGCGGCCCCGCACTGCCGCTATGACGATGATGTGATAGAGGTGATAAGGCAATACCACGTCTCCAACAGGATTTGCGACGGCGTGAATCCGGCGCCGGAAGATACCGACCCTTATCGTCTGCTTTCTTTCCTGTCCTACTCCTGGCGATCTCTCTTCACTTACCAGGTCTACATTGACAGCGCGATTTCGATGGGCGGCTGGTGCATCATGGCCAACCACGAGGTCGCGGAGGACTGCACGTCCGATGTGTGGTGCATGACCACGCAGATGCTCTCGGACGTGGTCGATTATGCGCGTGAGCAGAGGGTCAAGATTGTGACCATCGATGAGATGCTGGTCAACAAAGAACCTTCGCAAATGGCCGGCCTGTTCCCAACCGCGGATGCCGGGCGGGCCGTGGAGGTCAGGCCCGCGCTCTCGCCTGTGATCGGCCCCGCGGGAACTGCGAGGATCGAATACACTGTCTTTGAGCCGGTGCACCTCGACGTCTCGCTCTATGATGTCACCGGCAGGCGCGTGCGCCGGCTGTTCTCCGGCAGGCAGGTCCCCGGAGACCATTCCCACGATTGGAACGGGCGTGATGAGGACGGCGTCCGCGTCGGGAGCGGATCCTACTTCTACCTGCTCCGCGTGGGTGATCGGACTGTGGGAAAGGGACGAATCATAGTCGCCAGGTAGCCCGTCGGCCGGCAGTGAGCCCCCCGAACCCCTGCAATCAAGGCCTCCCGGCCACACCCAAATTCTATTGCACAACCCTTCCGCAGGTGATACAATCCCAAGTCCTGCAGGCTCGTCCTGCATGCAGCGCGACTGGCTTCAAGCGACGGTTTCGGCGTGACTGTTTGAAAGGAGGTTTCAAGTGGCCCGGAAGAAGATTGGTATGATCG
>JASFOL010000201.1:0-4251 GCA_050116545.1 bacterium
CCATGATGGCCGTGGGCGCCAGGGGAGTGGTGTCGGTGGCAGGCAATGTGGCACCCGGACTGCTCTCGGGCATGGTGAAAGCATTCCTTGAGGGAAGGCCGGACGAGGCCCGGGATTTTCATCTCAGGCTCCTCCCGCTATTCCACGTGCTCTTTATTGAGACCAATCCGGGGCCGGTGAAAGCGGCCGTGGAAATGCTGGGTCTGGGGACCGGTGAGCTCAGGCTACCCCTGGTTCCGGTGTCCGAAGCGAGCAGGGAAAAGGTGCGCGGGGTCATGCATGACCTGGGGATCATGAGGCAAGGCCTATGATAAGAATATGTCTGGTTGGGGGGCTCGGCCGAATGGGCAGGGAGATCGCCTCGGCGGTTGCGGGCCAGGACGATCTTGAGATCGTATCTGTCTGGGAAACACCCGCGGCGGTCGAAGGCATGCATGAGGAAGGCAAGGACTATGCCGCCTCGACAGGCTATGGGGAAAACCCGGTCGTGGTATCAGCAGATGGAGCCAGAGCCATCGGGCTTGCCGATATCGTCGTGGACTTCTCACTCGCGGAGGCCTTCGATGAGGTCGTGCGCGCCTGCGAAGAGACCGGGAAACCCCTGGTCAGCGGCACCACTGCGGTCAAGGACAAGCAGGCAAGACTTGCGGGCCTGGCGAAGAAGGTCCCGGTTGTGAGCGCACCCAATATGTCGGTGGGCATCAATGCCGTGTTCGCAATTTCCGGGATCCTCGCGGAGGCCATCGGGGCTGATTCCGACATAGAAATCGTCGAAGCCCATCATCGCACGAAGCGCGATGTCCCCAGCGGGACCGCCCTGGAGATCGCAAGAATCATCGGCGATGCCACGGGCAAGGCCTCAAAGGTAGGAAGGACCGCGGAGGATACCCGAAGAGGAGATGAGATCGTGATCCACTCCTTGAGATGCGCCGATGTGCCGGGCAAGCACACGGTCACTTTCTCTTCTCAAGGCGAGACCCTGGAGATTGTCCATTCGGCCCGGTCGAGAGCCTGTTTTGCGGCAGGTGTGGTGCGCGCCGCCAGGTTCATTGCGAACTCGCCGCCCGGGCTGTACAATATGATTGATGTCTTGAGATTCAAGCTCTGAGGGAGGTGCTGACTTGAAGGAAAGATCCTGGGTAATGATTATCATCATCGCCGTCGTGATTGCCGGGGCGGTTTCCTTTCTATTGCTTCTCTATGTCGGTGCGCTCTTGCCCGGCGGCCAGAGTCTGGCCTTCGGGGAGAAGATCGGCTTGATAAGGGTAGAGGGAGCCATTTACAACTCCAGGCCCGCGGTCGACGAAATAGTCGAATTCGGCAAGGACGATGACATCAAGGCCCTGCTTGTGAGAATCGACAGCCCCGGAGGCGGTGTGGCGGCCTCCCAGGAGATCTATGAGGAGCTCAAGAAGGTGAGTGATCAGGGTAAGCCCGTGATCGCCTCGATGGGAAGCCTGGCGGCAAGCGGGGGATACTACGTCGCCTGCGGCGCGGACACCATTGTCGCCAATCCGGGTACTCTAACCGGCAGCATTGGCGTGATCATGCGTTTCGCTCAGGCAGAGGAGCTCCTGAGGAAGATAGGTGTCGGCTATGAGGTGGTCAAGACGGGTGAATACAAGGACATCGGATCGCCCTCAAGGCCCCTCACCGAGGAGGAGCGCCTCCTCCTGACTGATCTGCTTGACGATGTTTATGACCAGTTTGTATCCGTGATCGTGAGCGAGCGGGACCTGGAAAGGTCATATGTCGAGAGCTTCTCGGACGGCAGGCTCCTGACCGGACGTCAGGCCTTCGAGATGGGTCTGGTGGACAGCCTGGGCGATCTTCACGACGCGATAATGCTGGCCGGGAAGATGGCCGGGATCGATGGGGAGCCGGTTATCGTGAGGCCCCGGCGCAAGACCCTGTCTCTGTGGGACGTCTTGAGCGACCTGGCCGGAAAGGCCTCAACGGCCTCCAGGTCCAGCATGGCGCTCGAATACTCCTTCCGGTAGAGGCAGGGGACAGCGAAAATAGAGGACAGTGAAAACAGGGGACAGCTCCCTATTTCGGTACGAAAAGGGGGGGCTGTCCTCTTTTTTTAGCTTTTTTCTTTGACAAGGCCTTGCAGTTGCTGCTAACTTCTTGTAGGCAAACCAGTAGAGGGAATGACTTTGCCTATATTCGAATATGAATGCGCTAAGTGCAAAAAGACCTTTGAGCTGCTGGTCCTGGGTGGTTTGCCGAAGACCGTCAAGTGTGAGTTCTGCGGTTCGAGAAAGACCAGGAAGTTGCTTTCAAGTTTCAGTGTCGGCGCAGGAAAGACCGATGGCTCAAACCGGAACAAGTCCTCGAGTGCCTGCTCCACCTGCAGCTCCAAGAGCTGCAGCAGTTGCGGTTAGGCGCTCGGAAAGGGGGCAGAGATGACCAAGGCCGATTTGGTCGAGCAGGTCGCAGGTGCAACTGGTCTGACGAAGCGAGATGTCGGGGTTGTTGTCGATCTCCTTCTGGAGACGATATCCAAAGCTCTTTCAGACAAGGAGCACATCGAGATCAGGGGCTTCGGCAGTTTCAAGGTGAAGACCAGAAAGGCCCGGATCGCGAGGAATCCAAGGACGGGTGAGAAGGTGGACGTGCCCGAGAAGCAGGTGCCCTTCTTCAAAGCCTCCAGGGAATTAGTCAAACTCGTTGATTCCAGGTAGCCTTTCTAGTATATACAAACAATAGTCTTGAAGATAAGATAACACCGGATCGGGGGTGAACCACGTGCCTTGTGGTAAGAAAAAGAAGAAGAGCAAGATCAAAACGCATAAGCGTAAGAAACGGCTCAGAAGAGACAGACACAAGAAGAAGAAGAGATAATCCGCGTAGGTGGAAATCAGTCGAGAAGATGTACTTTCCGCACTGAACGAGGCCGGCTCCAAAGGCCTTAAGACCAAAGATATCGCCCACCGGCTTGGACTTCGCTCCAGAGATTTCAAGACACTGAGATCGCTGCTTGACGATCTCGAAAGCGATGGCACGGTCATATGCGGCCGGCGACGGCGTTATCAGTTGCCGGAGCACGCCGGTTTCTTGAAAGGGCATGTCTACGGCTATGGCCGCCAGGCTGCGGTATTTGTTCCTTCTGATGGATCCCCTGATTTAAGAATCACCGGTGATAATCTCAAGCCCGCACATCACGGCGACCTGGTCATCGCACGCTCCGTCCGGGGCGAGTCGGGGGACAAGGAAGCCGAGGTCGTCCGTGTTCTCGAACAGGCGCCCGCCGAGATACTGGGCCGAATCGGTCCCGGAAAGGGCGGAATGAAAGCCCATGTGGATTATGACCACCGCCACAAGAACATCTATCTCGAAGGACGATCGGGTGCAAAGCCCGGAGACAATGTCCTGGTAAAGGTCGGCAGGTGGGCCGGCCGTTCCGAGCGCACCAGGGGACGGGTGACCGAGATCCTGGGGGCAAGCTCAGGCCCGGCCGAGGACTTCGTCCGCATAGTCAGGGAATTCAACCTGCCCTTGAGTTTTCCAAAAGCCGTGGAGGATGAGGCTGAGGCCATCCCGCACACGATTTCCGGGGCGGAGATCAAGCGCCGCGAGGACCTGACATCGCTTCTCACTTTCACAATCGATCCGGAGGACGCCAAGGACTTCGACGACGCCATATCGGTGGAGAAACGCGGACGGGGAAAGCTGAGGGTCGGCGTTCACATAGCGGACGTGAGCCACTATGTGGCGCAGGGATCCCTCCTGGACAAGGAGGCGATGGCCCGGGGCAGCAGCATATACCTGGTGAACAAGGTGATCCCGATGCTGCCGCAAAGACTCTCGAACGACATGGCTTCGCTCAAACCCGATGTTCCCAGGCTGGCCGTGACCCTGTTCATGGATGTCGACCGGCACGGGGAAGTCAGCTCATATGAGATCAAGGAGAGCGTGATAAAGAGCAAGGCCAGGCTCACCTATCAAGAGGCCCAGCGCCTGATAGACAAGGGGGCCGGCTGGCGCGCCCGAAAAGAGACCAAGGCCATAGCCGAAGCTCTCAATCTGGCCAATGACCTCAGAGCGACCCTGAGAGGCAAGCGCACAAGACGCGGCTCCATCGATCTCGAGACCCCGGAAGTCAAAATCGTACTTGATGAAGAAGGCAATGCGGTGGACGTCAAACCCGCCCTTCGGCTCGAGTCCAATAGCCTGATCGAAGAGCTGATGATTCTGGCCAATGAGACTGTGGCCGAGCATATGTCATATCTCGGTAGGAGCTTTATC
>JASFOL010000202.1:0-4249 GCA_050116545.1 bacterium
CGACCGTGAGAACCAGGGCGAATTGAAGTGTCTCGGCCATGCTTTCATGCCTGAAGACCGCCACCATGAAAATCAACGCCACAAGCATGATGGCGAGGACTATCAGATAGTCGCCTATCTTGACTATCGCTTTCTGGAAGTGGCTCTTCGTCTTCGCTTCGTCAACCATCCGGGCTGTCTTCCCGAAGTAGGTGTTCGTGCCCGTAGTGGTCACCAGCGCGTCCATCTCGCCCTGCCGGACGACCGAGCCCGAGTAACCCACGTCGGAAGCGTGCTTTTCCACCGGCAATGACTCTCCTGTGAGGGCGGACTCGTCAACCTGGAGATAGTCCCCTGTCATCAGTTTGACGTCCGCCGGAATTACATCACCGAGGCGAACTCTTACGACGTCTCCGGGGACCAGCTCTCCCGCCGGCAGCTCCGACCATTTGCCGTCACGCAGGGTCCTGGCCTTCAGGGCGAGCTTCTTCTTCAGCAGGTCGATGGCATTGTCGGCGCTGTGTTCCTGTCTGAAACCGACAACGGCGTTGATCAACAGGAGGGCGCCGATGATATAGAAGTCTTCCCAGCGGTGAATGATGGCTGAAATGATTGCTGCGACCTCGATCATCCAGGGGATGGGACCCCAGAAATAACCGAGGAACCTGATCACGGGACTGGTCTTCTTCTCGGGAATGTCGTTGGGACCGTACTGCTCGAGCCGTCGCTTCGCTTCGGCGCTTGTGAGCCCGCCGGCCTCTGCGGAAAGCTGCTTGAGCACCTCCTCGATGCTCGCGCCTTGATTTGCTTCGGCTGCCCCGTCGGCACCGCTCAATGGCATCTCCTTCACCGGCTCAGCCTGCCGGCTCCATCGTTTCAGTCTCCCTTTGCAAGTCCCAGATCGGCCCGGAAAATGGCAATCTCACTCGCGAGTTTCTCCACCGCCTGATTGATGGTTTCAGCCTTGAGGAGTTTGCCTTCGGTCAGCTCCCCGGCGGTTTCGCGAATCTTGGCCAATGCATCTTCGTGGGCCTGGTCGGGGCGCCCGGTTATCCATCCCATGCCATGCTGGATGTGGATAGCCGAGACATCCAGTTCCTCTCCGGCCCTTATCCAGCCCTTCTCCTTCAGCTTTAAGAGATCGGACACCCTGTCATAATGGTGCTCCGCCAGCGCAAGGTGAGCACGGGCGAACATCCGGTCCATCTCGCCATCGGGTATCACAACCCCGGCCTTGATACGCCCCGCGGTGTCTTCCAGTTCCTGGATGGAGGCCTTCAATGCCTTCTTCGATACGCCCTTTCCGCGCGCGGCTTCCACCTTCAGATACGCCGCGGCCGTCCGTAGGTCGTGAGAGGCGGCCTCCAGGTCTTCAGCCTCGAGAGCATCCCCCGCCTTGAAAAAGTATTCCTCGGGCTTGTCGTCGAAGTAAAGCCATACCTGCTCGAAGATCAGGCTGTCGGGCGGCGCCCAGATCTCGCTTTCCACAAGGGCCTGCGGCTCTTCCCTGGCCTCTTTCTGGCATCCTGCTCCCGCAAGCATCACGAGCGTAAGGGCGCACGCAATCACAAGCATCTTCTCTTGCATGGTTAATTCACCCCCTCTCATCGATTATTGCATGAAACCGCTGCGGATTACAATAAGTTCCCGGAGCCCGACAGGGCTCAGGCGCCAGGTGCGGAAGCAGGACTCCCTTTGTGTCCAGGGAGCCTGAAACTGAAGGAGGCCCCACCACCCGGAGCATTCACTGCCATGATCCGGCTTCCGTGGGCCCGGATGATGCCCTGCGCTATGGCCAGTCCCAGCCCGCTACCTCCCTCGCGCTCGCCTTCAAACGGCTCAAAGACCTTCTCCAGCATGTGTTCGGGGATTCCCCTGCCCGAGTCGCAGACCTCGAAATTGAGCAGTCCGTCCGGCGTGACGCTTACAGAAAGCCGGACCTCTCCACCCTCGGCCGTGTAATGGATCGCGTTATCAAGAAGGTTGACCAGCACCTGTGTTATCCTCTCTTGATCGCACCTGAGATCGAGGTCTGCCGTATCGCAGGTCTCGATCAGCCTCACACCCTTCGACCGGGCCTGAATTCGCACGACATCCCGCGTTCGGTCCAACAGATCTTTCACCGGGCAATGTTCCAACCGCACCGCGAGGAGCCGATTGAAATCGAGTGCGTCCCGCACCAGACGCTCAAGCCGCGCGGTCTCCGCCTTGATGACCTCCAGCTCCTGCCGGGAGTCCTCTGCGGCACCGCACCGGCGCAACAGCATTCCGGCAAAGCCTCCGATGGCTATGAGGGGGGCCTTCATCTCATGTGCCATCATGGCCGCCGCTCTTCCCAGCGACGCCAGCCTTTCGGCCTCCCTCGCCCGGCGATGCTGTTCGCGCTCCCGGCCGGAAATGACGCCCACCAGTATCCCAACAGCGAGCAGAACAGCAAGGTCGAGTGTGAAATCGAAGATCAGCGCCCTTGGACCGGCCCCTTTCAGGGCAAGTGATGGACCGTAAATCAAGGCTATGATCCCTGCCGTGAGCAACCCTCCCCGCAAACCGTAGAGGAGCGCTGCGATTATGACCGGAATATAGTAGAGCTTGGCATAGATGACCTGGTCCACCTGCAGCCTTGGATTGGTCATATAGTGGAGCAGGCTGATCCCGGCCACCATTGCCGCGATTGCCAGGGGCCAGCCTCTTATCTTGATGACAGCCCCGCTATTGGACCTCTGTTCATCGATATGCATCCTGCCCATTTCAACATTCATGTATGGCAATAGTTCCTCGGAACAAATTCCCCCGAGACACGTTCATAAGTTTGACACCTGTCGTGAGAGGAGGTGATATGAGACGAGCCAAACCCCGACACCGGGCGGTCCTCCCAGACAACCCGCCTGGCATGGCGCCGGGGATCACGGTGAGGAGCGAATCCGCCGGGTTAGACACCGTGCGATCATTATCGAGAAACCGAGAGGAGAAGGCGATGGCCAGCGAAGAACAAGAAGTCAGAGATCTGAACTATGCCATGGAGCGCGTGATAAGTGATGCCGAGCATTTTGTCAAAGACCTGAAAGGACAGCGGCACCTTAAGAGGATCGTGATGAAGGATGCGCGGCACCTCAGGGCACATCTTGAGAAGTTGATAGAGCGCGTGGGAAGACTTGGACCGGAACATCTCGGCTATTGAGCCGGGGAACCGGAGAGAGACAGCGATTCGTGTCGAAGCAGGATCGCCACGGATGAGACCTCTCCGGAAAGGCTTTCCAGGCAAACCCTCCGGGGAGGCCGCCACCGCTTCTTGACCGCCCGAGCCGAAACATGTATGCTTCCGGCGAAGCGGATGATTGCCCCCCTGGGAGAGTGCCATGAGAGTCTCATTGAAGATCTCAACCACAGCGTTCGCAGTGACGCTTCTTGTTGTGATGCTATCCGTCCAGGGTCGGCCTGCCCAAGGCGGGGAGTTCCCTCAGCCCACCGGTGACTATGCCGTGGGAATGACCAGATTTGCCTTCACTGATAGCACCCGGCCCGAGCTTTTTACCGAGGACCCGGATGATCGCCGTGAGATCACTGTCACGGTCTGGTACCCGGGAGAGCTTATCGAGGGCGCCCCTCGTGCACCGTACTATCCGATGGCGGATGAAATCGTCAAGAGGTTTCCCTACCCCGACTCTCTCGCCGACATTCAGACCTCTTCCTGGGTCGACCTCCCCGTGGCCGGCGCGGGAGAGCGCTACCCGGTCGTGATTTTCAATCATGGCTGGGGCGAGCAGGTTGGCCAGAGCACGGTCCTGATGCAGGAACTCGCCAGCCACGGATACGTGGTCTTCAGCATCGCCCACCACCATGAAGCCAAGTTCTGGGTGTATCCCGATGGCCGGGTGGTCTTTCTGGATACCATGAACCCGAGGTTTCAGCAGATAATTGCCGAGCAAAGCCAGCCGGGGATGATGGACCTGTACAATGCCATGTTCACGGCCAGGGGTGTGGAAGAACAGAAAGCCGTGTTCAGAGAGTCCATGGACAAGATGCCGACGATGCTTGTAGAGACCCCGCGCATGTGGGCCGGGGACATAGGCTTCGTGATCGACGAATTGGATTCACTGAACCGCGGCAAGGACACGGGCAGCGGGCTCTTCAGCGGCCGCCTCGACCTGGAGAAAGTGGCCGTCGCGGGTATGTCCATGGGTGGAATCGCCGCCGGCCAGGCCTGCATCGACGACAGCCGGATCAGGGCCTGCATAAACATCGACGGCGGCCTCTTCGGCGACCTTCTGGA
>JASFOL010000203.1:0-4236 GCA_050116545.1 bacterium
CGATCTGGAGGACAAGTCCAATTACAGCGTGGAAGGGGCGAACCCTGTCAAGACCGTGGCTTCCATTTCAGGCGAGAAGGTGCTGCTCCTCTTTGAGGGCCTCGAGGCCGGGAATACCAGCATTCACGTGAGCGGACTTCACAGCAGGCCGGGAATGGCGATCGCCGATAGTTCCTATTCGTTCCTGGCGTCCTCCAGCTCCTGCGCCGCCATGAGCGAGGTCCAGGCATATGACAGCGACGGCTTCTCTCCCCTGAGAGGTGAGACCGTCTGCGCCCTCGGCTTCATTACCGTGCCGCCCGGGGTCTTCCAGCCCGATTATTCATCAATCTATGTCCAGGGCCTGGACGGCAGCGGCGCGAATGTCTTTTCCTATGATGTGCCTTCGCCGGCTCCCAGGATGGGCGACTTCGTGTACGTGTCCGGTGAGGTCGTGGAATATGTTTCATCGGGCGGGGCGGGTTCAACGACCGAGATCTCGATGAGCTCCGCAAGCGGCCTGACGATCCTTTCAGCGGGTTATCCCGAACCTCCCGCGGTGGTCTTCACGACGGCGGGGGTGAGCAGGGAGGACCATGAAGGCAAGCTGGTGGAGACCGAGGGGGCCGTAATAAGCGCTTCCGACATCGACTTCTACATAGATGATGGGACGGGAGGCATCCAGGTTTACCAGAACTTCGGGCCCATAGACTTCACGCGGTTTGAGGTTGGAATGTATATCAAGGTCAAGGGTGTGATACTGCAGTATGATTACACGCGTCCCTATCTGGAAGGCTATGAACTTGTGCCGCGCTATGAATCGGATATCGAGATCATTGAAGGCGCTTATCCCGAGCAGGCGATTCTCCACGTGGATGCAAGGGTCTTTTGCCCGAGCTGCGGGGATGAGGATTTCGACATAGTGTTTGGAGGGCCCGGATCAAGCGAGGTGATCCTGAGGCTGTTCGACGGTAGTGGAAGGAAGATCAGGACCCTGTACAGCGGGACAAGCGTGGGTGAGGCCACCGCCCGCTGGGACGGCAAGGACAATGACGGGAACATGGTGCCCGCTGGGCTCTACATCTGTCATGTAGAGGTCGTCGAGGCGGTCTCCGGAAAAAGAAGAACGGAGAGTGTGCCCATCGTTGTCGGTGTACAGTTAAAATAGGAGGATACTCCGGTGCGACGTGAGTGGATGGTCATATGGATGGTGTTCCTGGCCCTGTTTGTCGGCGTGGCGTCCGCGCATGTCTTCGACACCATGGATGTAAGCAGCAAGGCCCGGGGAATGGGCGGCGCATGGGCCGCGAATGCATTTGACGCGGCGGCCATATTCTACAATCCCGCGTGTATGCCGGAGGTTCAGTCCCCCGACGTTTATGCGTCCTACTTGAGACCCAATAACCAGAGCTATACCGGTCTCACGTTTCTGGGTTTCAGCTTCCCCTTCAGGACCCAGCACAGCATCGGCATAAGCTACAGGGGATTCGGGGTGGAATATGAAGGTGCGGACCTGCTGAATGAGTCCACCCTGAGCCTGGCATATGCCGCGCCGCTCTTGAAGGACATTCACACAGCGCTCTACATTGGCGGGACGGTCAATGTCTATTCGCTGGAGTTCGGAAAGGCCGGCGACCAGGACCTCGGCAGCCAGACCGCTGTGGGCCTGGATATCGGTCTGCTTGGTGTAATGAGGGACAGGACCAGGATCGGGCTCTTCCTGCACAATATAAACGAACCTTCGGTGGGCAAGAATATAAGCGAGCCGCTTCCCCAGTGGGTGAGCGCGGGTATCTCGTACAAGCCGTATTATGGAGTGGTAACCGAGCTGGATGTCCGCAGCGTCAGAGGTGAGGACGTTGAGATCCACATGGGTATGCAGTTCGATGTGACCGACTTTTTCGCGATGAGGTTCGGCTTCCAAACCAAGCCCAACTCGCTCACCGGCGGCCTGTCGGTCGGCTTTGCTCCCATAGAGGTGGACTATTCATACTCGAGTCACCCGGTCCTGCCGGGCACTCATCACGTGGCCATCGGAGCCAGGTTCTAGAAAGGTCAGAACTATGAGGCGAACACTGCTTGCTTTGCTTGCCGGGCTGTTGCTGGTGCCGGCCCTGGCGGGGGCAGCTGATTTTCCCATAGATCTTAACTCGGCATCGCTCGAGGACATCATGGAACTCCCGCTTCCGCCCGAGGAAGCGCGGGCTATCTATGAGTACCGGGAGTTCAGGGCGTATTTCACAAGTGTTTACGATCTCATGAAGGTGCCGGGGATCGACGCCAGGGACCTGGAGACCTTGAAGCCCCTGGTCAGGATCGAGCCGGTGGAAGAGGACCTCTTCACGCAGCGCATGAATATCGCCCAGCAGAACGTGAGGCGCTGGGGAAGGTCGGAGGGAAGCAATGAGGGCCTGATCGATCTCTGGATCGATCTCGCGAAGGACCCACCCAATATAAACACCGCCAGCATATACACGCTTCAGAACCTCCAGAATGTTTCCCCGGTGGACGCAGTGGCCATATATGAGCATCGCAAGGCCATAGGCTCTTACAGAGGGCGCAGCGACCTGAGGTATACGCCCAACCTGTCCGGCTGGGGCTACATGAACGCGCGCTCGCTGGTTAAGTACGAGGAGACCGATCAGAAGGGCGACTTCCACGGCGCCTACCAGATGAGGCTGAAGAGCCAGTTCTTCGACAGCCGCATACAGGAGCTTCTGCAGGAAGACCTCTTCTCCGCGCAGAATGTCTATGACTCCTGGTGGGATAGACTCGAGCTGGACAAGTCGCGCCCGGAGATCTTGAACAAGGTGTTCCTCAAGTACTACCCCACCGATGACATCATCATGCGAGGCGGGGTCTTAACCTGGCGCCTGAGCGGAGAAGAGAAGCTGGCCAATCGCTTCAAGGGATTCGCGGGCATAGAGGGCTTGAAGCTCGGCCCGGTGAATCTTGACAAAATCTACGTCGGCAATTACCTGGTCGCTTTCGGCCAGGGACTGGTGATGGAAAACAGCGACTACTTCAAGTCGCGCAAGTCCGGGTACTCCTTCGACAAGCGTTATTACGGTGTCGTCGGCGACATATCGCGGACAGACGAGTTCCGCCTGAACGGAGTCGCCATCCAGTCGTCCTGGGACAAGTGGAGCGCCATAGGCTTCTACTCCGATGACAAGAAGGACGTGGTTCTCAATGAGGACGGCTCGGCCGCGGGGCATATCACCATAACGCCGTCGATAGACAATGAGACGCTCACCAGGTACGGGCTGCCGCCCATGAAGGACGCCCTCCATGAGCGGACCTACGGAGGCAACTTGCGCTATGCGTTCCGGCCGGGCAGCCACGTGGGTTTTTCCGGGTATGAGAGCCGCTACAACCGTCTCTTCGATCCCCAGGGCGGCCTCACTTTCATAGACCGCTATGACAGGGTTGTCAATGCGGACAATGAGATATTCAATGGCTACAAGAGTCCCGGCAAGTTCCGGAGGGTCTATGGCCTTGAGGCCCAGCATGTGTTCAAGAACTTCTGCGTTCAGGCCGAGTATGCCGAGATGGACATCAATGGAAGCTTCCTCAAGCTGGGTGATGATCCCAATGCATTCGTCGCTTCGGTCTGGTCCCAGTACAACAATCTCAGTTTCCTGGCGCTCTACAGGGACTATTCGCTGGGATTCGACAATCCCTACTGCCGCGGCTTTTCCAATTACGAGCGGTTCAAGGGCACTATCCTGGAGGACCAGTACTACCTGACCGATCCGCTCTACGGTTATATGTTCCAGAACGCGGTGACTCCGCAGGCCGAGCGGGGCGTTTTCCTTTCCTCGCGCTTCCGGATCACCCAGGCCTTGATTCCCCGAATCGAGTATGACCGTTGGACCAGGGTGGCGGACGGGGCGACCTATAGCCGGTTCGTGGGGAATCTCGAAATCCGGCTTCTCTATCCCCTGCGTTTCAAGCTCAGGCAGCAGTTCCAGGGCAGGAACGATGATGACAGGCTGACTCCGACCAGTTTTGCTCTGAATGAGACCCGGATAGAGATGGAAATGCGGCTCTCAAACTATGACATGATTGAATTCATGTACCTCAGGGGCGGTACGGCATGGCCGCCGAGGCCTAGGCTGGTCGGCAATGTCGACCCCGATGGGGATCATCCGGCTGTGGGCCAGGCCTATCAGCCTGCGCAGGCGCTCCTGCTTCACGTGATCCACAACTTCACTCCCAGGTTCACGATGGCCATCGGAGCCCTCTCATATGATG
>JASFOL010000204.1:0-4201 GCA_050116545.1 bacterium
GGTCGCTATGACCGGTGACGGCGTCAACGACGCCCCGGCGCTCAAGAAGGCAGATATCGGGATCGCGATGGGCATCACCGGCACCGATGTGGCCAGGGAAGCCAGCGAGATGATCCTGACCGATGATAACTTCGCCTCGATAGTGAACGCGGTCGAGGAGGGCCGCGGCATCTATGACAATATAAGGAAATTCGTAAACTACCTGCTCTCCGGCAATGTGGGAGAGGTCTTGACCATCTTCGTGGCCGCGCTTCTGGGTCTGCCGCTCCCCCTGCTGGCGGCGCAGCTCCTGTGGATCAATCTCATCACCGACGGCTTCCCGGCTGTGGCCCTGGGCGTCGACCCCGTGGCCAGAGACGTGATGAAACATCCCCCGCGCCGCAAGTCGGACAGGATAATGTCGCGCAATATGACCGCGCATGTCTTCGCCATGGGCGCGCTCATATGCCTGGCCACGCTGCTGGTCTACCGCGTGGGTCTGAGAGAAGGCGTCGATATCGCAAGAACGATGGCCTTCATGACCCTGGTGCTGCTTGAGATTGTCAGGCTTCAGATGGTCCGCGCTCCGTACATGCTGGGTCTCTTCACCAATAGGTGGCTCATTGCCGCCATCGGGGTATCGCTGAGTCTGCAGCTGATGATCGTCTACACCTCCCTGGGAAGGTTCTTCGGGACGGTTCCGCTCGGGAGCGGGCACTGGGTCTACATGGGGGTGGCCCTGGTGGGGGTGCTCACTGCGGGCACTCTGGTGGGCAAGATGATAGAGAAGCTGAGCCCCGAGCCGACGGTCGGCATGGGCCGGTGACGTCTGTGTCTATATCCCGAGGATTCACTGCGCCGGGTGCTGGCGATGCTCCGCCCCTGAAGTCCCGCCCCTAAAGCCCGGCGGTAACCGACGTCGGGCCGATTCCGGTCTCGATCCAGTGACTTATCTTGTGGGAAATGGGATCGACCACCGCGACCGCATTGCTCTTCGGCAGAGTCACGTATAGCTTCTTCTCCTCGGCCTCGAAGTACATCTTGCCCGGCCTGGTAGGAAGACTGGTCCGGAACACCATCACCCCGGTGAAGGGATCCAGGCACAGGATCTCTCTGGTATCGATCATGCCGATATACAGTCTTCTTGAGGACGGGTCGAAGACCACGTCCCCGGCGCCAGTCCCGATGGGGATGGTCCTCTCAACCGCCATCCGCCGTATCTCGAACACGGTGAAGTCGATCGAGCCGCTGTTTGAAATGAAAAGCCACTCGGCCGTGTCATCGATCGCCAGCCCCATGGGCTGCTGCTCGACACGGAAGGTCGTATCGACAACCACAGGGCGCTTGGAGACATCAAGCGCGGCCAGCATGCCCCATCTCTGGCACAGAACGAAGACCCGGTCATAGTAAGGCGAATAGACCGCGTCGATCGGTTGCTCCGGCACGTCGATGGTCTCGATGATTTCCGACGTGAAGGAGTCCATTATGTAAACCCTGTGACTGCCATAGTTCAGGACCAGGTAAACATCTTCCGATGGGACGGGCTCTATGTGAACAGGCTCGTCCACGAACTCGATCTCGATCGCCCTTGTCAGCTGGCTCCCAACCATGTCCATCTCGTAGAGAACCCCGTCTTCGCGGTCGGCGATATACAGGCGCTTCCGGCGCCGGTCGGCGGCAAGCGCGAAAGGCTTGGTTCCGACGAAGACATTGTGAATCACTCTCTTTGAGTCCCTGTCGATCACCGAGATATTTGATGAACCCTCATTGGAGACATAGATCAGGCGTCTTGCGCGGCTGGGCGTTTCCTCCTCGATTGAGAACTCGGGCTCAAGCTGCACATCTTTGCGCATATCCCCCGCGTATTTCCAGTCGACCAGGACATTCAGGGTCTTGGTGTTTCCCGGGACAATCGTGAAGCTGTGGTCTATGGTCACGATCTTGGAGTCCGTGGGAACGGACTTCCCATCCACTTCGCTTATCACATCATCGGTGAAAATCGAGATTCCGCTGAAATCTCCGGCATCGGCGTCGGAGACCAGCAGGAGCTTCTGGCCGCCGACGATGCCGCTGAGGCTGAGGGAGGTCTCCGAGTTCGGGACTTCCACCTGGCTTCCATCGGCCCGGTTCAGGGCCACCTTTCTGATCTTCCAGGTGAGCGGAAGCGATATAGGGGTCAAGGCCCGGGCATAGACAACTATCTGAGAGTGGTTCTGCGGGACATAGAGCCTCTCGAATCTCGATGACGGTGTGCCGTCCGGAGTC
Source organism: bacterium (assembly GCA_050116545.1). GTDB lineage: Bacteria > Arandabacterota > Arandabacteria > Arandabacterales > Arandabacteraceae > JAUVJV01. The sequence goes on from JASFOL010000204.1 coordinate 2,245, forward strand.
TGCGACCTGCCCGAACACGCAACGATGACAAACGCCAGAATCAGTAGGTACTTTCGTCGCATGTCAACCTCCCGGTATTGGTCTCAGGCGGCCCCGGAGACGGGACAACGCGAGACACAGAAAGAAGATGCAGCACGAGCAAAGCACAATTGTCGCGCCCGATGGCAGATCAAGTCTGTATGAGAGCACAAGTCCGGTCACGAGTGAAACGATACTGGAAAGAATCGAAAAGGCAAGAACTTTCCCGTAGGTTCGGGCGATCAGGTTCGCCGTGGCAGCCGGCAGGACCAGCAATGCGGAGACCAGCACGATCCCGACCAGTTTGATGGACGCCACAATCGCCAGGGACACCAGCACCAGCAGCAAATAGTGAAGAAACTCCACGTGTATTCCGGTGACCCTTGCCACCTCCTCATTGAAGCTGGCATGCAGCAGGTGCTTGAAGAAAGCCGATACCAGAATGATGATCGCGGCGCTGTAGATTGCGATCACGCGTATGTCGGCCGGGCTGATCGAGAGAATGCTGCCGAAGAGGTAGGAGAAGAGGCTGGACATATAGCTTCCCGAGAGTGCGATCACCGTAACGCCGAGGGCCATGGTGCCCGAGAACGTGATACCGATGGCCGCATCCTCCCGGATCCTGCCCCTCCGCGATATGTATCCGATCAGGAGCGCGACGGCGACGCAGAAGAAGGTGGTGGTAAGCGTCGGGCTCAGGCCCAGGGCCAGTCCGATGGCAACGCCGCCCAGCGCCGAATGTGATATGCCCACCCCGATAAAAGACATTCTCTTGAGGACCACGAAGAATGAGAGAAACGAGAGCATCACCGCGATCATAAGGCCCCCAAGCAAGGCTCTCTGAAAGAACGGAAAACTCAGCATCTCACCGATCATGGTCTTCCTCGGGCATCTGGCTCATCGGGCACTCTCTTCCTCATCCGGGTGCTGCTCCACCACCCTGTGGGGATGCCGGCCGTGCATCATGAATTCCAGCTCGCAGCCATAGGCCTGCCTGAACACATCTGAATGCTTGACCTCGTCGGGCTCCGCATGCACGAACACCTTCTGGTTTATGCAGATGATCTCATCGACCTGCGAGGGAACCACTTCCAGGTCATGTGATGCGAGCAGGATGGTAAGGCGCATTTTGTCCATCAGGCTCTGGAGCAGCCTTGAGAACTCGTCCCTGGCTGCCGCGTCCACGCCGGTCGTGGGCTCGTCAAGGAGGAGAAGCCTGGGCTCAGAGACGATCGCCCGGGCGATGAAAACCCGCTGCTTCTGTCCACCCGAGAGCTCGCCGATATTGCGGCCGGCGATCTGAGACATCCCCATCAGGGACAGCGCCCTATCCACCCGGGCGTTCTGCCGGGCTGACAGGCGCGAGAAGGGACCTAGCGAGGCGGCCAGGCCCATCTCCACCACATTGCGGGCGGTAACCGGAAAGGCGGAATCGACGTTCTCTTCCTGGGGCACATAGCCGACCGTCCGCGCGACCGGCCCCGAGACCTTGATGGTTCCCCGGTCGGGTTTGATCAGGCCCGCGATCGCCTTGATCAAGGTGGTCTTTCCGCCGCCATTGGGGCCCATCAATCCGATGAACTTATTGTCTCTCAGACTGAGGGATACGTCCCGGAGCGCCAGATGCCGGCCCCTCCAGATCCACACGTTTTCAAGCTCAACGATGATGTCTGTCATGGCTTGATCACTCCGGCTGTGCTACTCAGGTCGCATGTTCTTTCGTTTCTGACTTTGAGCGTTCCTCTCCATCACCGAGATATTGTGGTTGATCAGGTCCTCGTAGGTGCTCCTTCCCGGCGAATTCTCGCTGCCCAGCGGGTCGAGCAGGACGATCCCGGCCCCTGTCTGGTCGGCCACGCTTCGCGCGAGTGCCAGGTTCGAGAACTCCTCGGCGACCAGGAACTTGACCTCATTTGATGTCATCTTCCGGATCACCTCG
>JASFOL010000205.1:0-4191 GCA_050116545.1 bacterium
GCGATGCCCACGAATACTCGCCCGACGATCTCGATCTTTTCACTCTCCTCGCGGACCAGTTCGCGACGGCGCTTGCCATGGCCAGGCTCTATATCGACTCGATCGAGAAATGCAAGATGGAGGAAGAGCTCAAGACCGCCCAGCAGATCCAGGCCGACCTCCTTCCCGACAGCCTGGACCAGGGTGACGCCCTGGAGATAGCCGCGTTCTCTTCCCCCTCCAGCGCGGTCGGCGGCGACTTCTACGACTACTTCCCTCTGGATGAATACCGCACCGGCATCGTTGTGGCCGACGCCTGCGGCAAGGGCATGCCGGCCGCCATGTTGATCTCCCAGATACAGGCCATGGTCCGCAGTGAAATGGGAAACGGCAATACGCTCAAGAAGACGCTGGCGGCTCTCAACCGTCAGCTCCACCGGCATGCGGAGTCCGGCTTTTTTGCCACGCTGTTCTATGGGATCTTTGACCGCCGCAAGGGCACGCTCAAGTACGCCAATGCCGGCCACGACTTCCCGGTGCTTGTGCGAAGGAACGGCCAGATGATGCTGCTCAGCAGTACGGGACCGGCCCTCGGGGTGGTGGATCACCTGGACCATCACGCAGAGACCGTGCAGGTGCACGAAGGTGACTCCCTCCTGCTTTACACCGACGGGGTAACCGAGACCACTTCAAGCAGCGGCCGCCAGTATGGCGAGATTCAGCTGAGAGACATGCTGATAAGGAACCGTCATCGCAGCCCGGCCGACATTCTAAACTTCATAAGATGCGACGTTGAACGCTTCGCGGGACCCGAGCCTCCGGATGATGACAGGACCATCGTGGTGATCAAGGTCAACAGGTTGATGGAGAATGCGCGACATGTTGCTTAACCTGACCGATCTGTCGGACGAGCCCCTGCAGAGCCAGATTGCCAGGCAGCTGAGGGCCAAGATCCTCGCGGGAGAGGTGCCCGCCGGGGAGGTCCTCCCCTCAATCAGGGCCCTGGCCCGCCAGACTCGCGTCAGCGTGATCACCGTGCAGCGCGGTTACGAGGCCCTGGAGCGGGAGGGCCTCATTCACTCCAGGCGCGGCAAGGGATTCTTCGTCTCGGAGATAAGAGACAATCGAAGGAAGGAGATGGCGGAGGAACGCCTGAGCTCACAGCTGGGGCCCATTCTCGCCGACGCGTTCTCCGAGGGGATGACCGCGGATGAGGTGCAGACTGTGTTCAAGAAGACCCTGAGAGATCGAGGGGAAGAATCAGACGGCATGAGAACCGGACAATAGCGGAGGGATCATATCACGATGAAGGCATTTCAGATTGAAGGACTCGTCAAAACCTACCCGGGGTTCCGGCTTGGGCCGCTGGACCTGGACCTCGAGCCGGGGGTGGTGCTTGGCTATGTGGGGCCCAATGCTTCAGGCAAGACCACGACCTTCCACTGCCTCACCAGGCTTGTGAAGCTGGATGGCGGCCGGATCACCGTCCTCGGCCGGGACACCGGCTCCGGCGACCCGGCATGGAAGTCTGAAATCGGCTATGTCGGCGACCGCCACGTTTTCTTCGAGAACTGGACCGGCGAGGCCAACTTGAGGTTCCGCTCGGGTTTCTATCCCGGCTGGTCGCGTCGGCTTGCGGCTGATCTTGCCGCGCGTTTCGAATGCCCGCTTGACCAGAAGGCCAAGGACATGTCCAGCGGCAACCGCGTCAAGCTCTCGCTCATAGGCGCTCTCGCCCATTCGCCCAGGCTGCTCCTAATGGATGAACCGACCTCCGGGCTGGACCCGGTGATAAGGCGGGAGGTCCTTGACGCCCTCTTCGAGATCCTCGAGGACGGCGAGCGCTCGATATTCTACGCGACCCACATCCTCACCGACATCGCGAGGCTGGCCGACCAGCTGGCTTTCCTGGTGGACGGGAAGATAATGCAGAAAAGCAGCAAGGACGACCTGCTTGACAAGTGGCGCAGGGTAACCTTCCGCAAGGCCGGCGATCCGATCGAGCCGGCGGCGGCTGTCACCCACGAGCGCGAGGGCGACAATCACAGGGTCGTTTCATCGGACTCCCGGGCGACTCTGGAAGACCTGAAGGCCATCGGAGCAGAGTCCATACAGGAAACACGCATGAACATCGATGAGATAGCCGTGGAGATTCTGAAAGGGGGACGTCATGTGGCGAGTTCTTAGGGCCGAGTTTGCATACAGCAGGATCAACTACCTGGTTTTCCTGGTCTTCATTCCCATGGCGCTGATATTCGGGTTATTCCGGCCCTCTTCTTCGTCTCTCTACATCGCCTGGCTGATGACCTTCCTGATGGTAAACGTCTGGAACGCGTCCAGGATCAAGGAGAAGCGGGAGATTCAGCTGGCGCAGCTTCCCATCACCTCCCGGAGCAGGGCGCTGGTCAGAGTCCTGATGGTGGCCATACCGCCGGCCCTTGTTCTGCTCTTATACGTTTTCATACACATGTTGATGAGCCCGGCGCTTCCGGGCGCCCCGGACGCCAATGCGGTGACCGCTGAGGCCGGGGTCTCGGCCTTACCCATAAGAGGCCTGCTGACTCTCTATGGAACCGTCATCCTGGTATTCTCCCTGGCCTTTGTTTTCCGCGATACATTCCTGGGGACCAGGTTCCTCAAGCGGGGCAAGATACTCCTCATCCTGCTAATAGGGCTGGGCGTCGCGGCCAATATCTACGCCTTCATCGCCTTCAGGCAGGCCTCCGAGACCGGAGCGAAACCGCCGGCTATTGTGGCCGCGATAGGCTATCTGATTGAAAACAACCCGTCGACCAGTGCGGCGCGCACCACGGTTTTCCTTGCTGTGTGCCTGGCAAGCGCGCTGCTCTCGATGCTGACCTTCACACGCAGGCGCACCCACCTGGAGTAAAATAGGTGACAGGCACCTATTTCCGTGCTTGGAAATTGCTTGGAAATAGGTGCCTGTCACCTATTTTATGCTGTTGTTGAGAAGTTTGATGTTCTGCTCGACATCACCCTTGAAGAAGGCGTTTCCGGCAATCAGGTGGGTGGCTCCCGCTTCAACAACCGCTGGCGCGGTATCGGCATTGATGCCTCCATCCACGCCGATCGGGATGTCTCTGCCTTCCCTCTTCAGCATGTCACGGAGTCTCCTCACCTTCTCATCCGAGCCCGCGATGAACTTCTGGCCGCCGAAGCCGGGCTCGACGGTCATCACCAGCACGAGGTCCAGCCTGTCAAGCAGGCCGTCCAGGGTCTCAAGCGGCGTGGCGGGCCTCAAGGCCAGGCCGGCATCCATACCGAGTCCCCTGATCCTCTCCAGGGTCCCGCCGGGATCTTCGCAGGCTTCACGGTGAATGGTGACGGCATTGACACCCGCATCGGCGAAAGCATCAAGGTAGCGCTCAGGTTCCTCTATCATCAGATGAGACTGGAAGTACAGATCGGTGATCTTGCGAATAGAACGTATCACCACCGGCCCGAAGGAGATGTTCGGGACGAAGCGGCCGTCCATCACGTCAAGATGGAGCCGTCCACAGCCGGCTCGCTCGACCTTCCGGATCTCCCCGGTGAGGTCGGCGAAGTCGGCCGACAGCAGCGACGGCACAATCTCGGCATGTCTCACGGCTGGACCATCTTGCTCTTTATGGCTTCCAGAAGTGACTCGAAGGCCTGCTCAAACTTGACCACGCCCTCCTCAAGCAGACCGGCGTTGACCTTGTCGATGTCGATTCCGAGCCCGGCGAGATCATCAATCACCTTCTGATGCTTGCTGACGTCCGGCCCGAGCACGACCCTGGCCTCACCGTGATCCAGGAAGGCCTCGAAGGTGCTGTCCGGCATGGTATTGACCGTCCCCTTGCCGATAAGCTCGGTGACGTACTTAAGGTCCGGATAAGCCGGGTCCTTCGTGCTCGTGGATCCCCAGAGCACGCGCTGGGGCCTGACACCCTCATCGCCACCGGAGGCGAAGTCCCCCGAGGAGAGGATATCCAGGTACTTCTTGTAGATCAGGGCCGAGTTGGCTACCGCCGCCTTTCCTTTAAGCGAAAGGATCCTGGCCTTCTCGGCTTCATCCGCTGCCGCCTCTGCCTTTGCGACGAGCATCTTATCCACGGCTGAGTCGATCCGGCTTACGAACACGCTGGCAACCGATGCAACAACTCCGGGATCTCCTGAAGACGCGATCCAGCGCTTCATGCCCCTGCAATAGGCTTCGGTGGTCCTCAA
>JASFOL010000206.1:0-4181 GCA_050116545.1 bacterium
ATCTACGACGACAGAATGGAGACAAGCGCCAGCGCCACCGGCTTCTATTTCCCCGAGCGCACCGCGGGGCACGTCAACAAGCCCGCGCTCGATTGGCTGAGCAAAGCCGAGGAGCCGTTCTTCGCCTTCGTGCACTACTATGATCCCCACTTGCCTTATGCTCCTCCGGCGCCGTTCGACAGCCTTTATGCCGACATGCTCTATGATGGAGAGATCGCCTATACCGACACTGCGATCGGCAAGATTCTGGATGCGCTCAGGAAGGCCGGCACGCTGGATAATACCCTGATAGTTCTGGTATCCGATCACGGCGAAGGCCTTGGAGACCACGGCGAGAGCGGACACGGCACCCTGGTCTATGAGCCGACCATCAAGGTCGCCCTGATCGTGAGACTGCCCGCCGGCGATGAGGCCGGAGACGCCGGGCGCACAGGCAGGATCGAGAATGTGGTCTCGCTGCTCGACGTTAAGCCCACTGTGCTTGACTTTCTGGGAATCGATGATGGAGCCGGGACCGACGGCGTGAGTCTGATGCCCCTCTTGCGAGGCGAGCGAATCGAGCCCCGGCTGGTTTACTTCGAGAGTCTCTATCCATACTTCAACTTCAAGTGGAGTCCGCTTCGGGGAGCCAGGCACAATGAATGGAAGTACATCCTCGCGCCGCGTGAAGAGCTCTACAATATAGCCAGGGACCCCGGGGAGCAGCACAACCTGGCAGAGGCCGAGAGCGAGAGGGCGGAGGCGATGAGGGCCAATGTGATTGAAAACGCAGCCAGGGAGGCCGAGGCCCTCGAGTCGGCCGAGCGTTCCATGAGCCAGGATGAAGTGCAGAAGCTCATGGCTCTGGGCTATCTCTCCGGCGGCAGGCCCACCCTGCCCGAGAACGTGGAGCCTGAGGGCATGGATCCCAAGGACATGATCAAGCCGCTCGGAGAGCTCCTCTGGGGAGGCCGGGGAGATTTCGACAGGGGAAATTTCGAGGCGGCGGCGGAGAAGTTCTCTCGGTTTGCCGAGTTGGACCCGGGGAATCCACAGGCCTATGTTCACCTGGCCAAGGCCCTGATGGAGCTGGGACGAGATGAAGAGTCCGAGGCGGCCTTCAAGAAGGCTCTGACCATCGACTCCACTCACTCCGGCGGCCTCTTCCCTCTGGCCGCCATGGCCCGCAAGAAGGGAGACCTGGACAGGGCGCTCTTCTACCTGCAGGTGGGAGCCCAGACGGCGCCCGGGACGCCCGAGGTCCAGGCCAATATCGGAGGCCTGCTTGTCGAGAAAGGCCTTCCCGACAGCGCGATCGCAGTGCTTAAACGCGCGTTGGATGAGGACGAATACGACCGGACGGCGATGCTCAATATGGGCCTGGCCTTCATGGCAAAGCACCAGACCGACGAGGCAATGAAGTGGTTTTTCAAGACCCTCGAGATGGATCCGAAAAACGTCAAGGCGCTCGTCAATATCGCCAACTATTACATCTCAAAGGGCCAGCCGGACAGCACCATCGCGTATCTGAAGAGGGCTCATCTTGCGGATCCCTATGACCCGAGGCTGCTCGCAAACCTGGGAAATGCCTATCGCCAGAAGGGCATGGTGGATGAGGCGCGGACTTCCTTCGAGAGAGCGGTGGAGCTTGACCCGAAAAACGTGATGGCCCTCTACGGATTGGCCGCCGTCCGAGCCCAGGAGGGCAAGACAGAGGAATCAGTGACGCTCCTGAGGCGGATCCTCGAGATCGACCCCGGCTTCACCGCCGCGCAGCGCGCCCTGGATGCCATATCCCCGGAGTAGGTTCGCGCCAGCGCTTCCTTGCCGGTCCCGCGTGACCCAAGATCGGACTTGACCTTGCGGCCCCGGTTGGCTATGGTCATGCCACAATCATGAAGCGATTCCTGACACCAATCATAATCATCGTCGCCATCATACTTGTCGCGGCGATCACCCTCCGGCTGCGTGGCCCCCGGCCCGTCAATGTGCTTCTAGTAAGCCTGGACACTGTGAGACCCGACCACCTCGGATGCTATGGCTACGATGCCGCAAGCACTCCCAATGTAGACGGGGTCGCGCATGAGGGTGTGATCTTCACCGAGGCCCTTACCAGCGTGCCCGTGACGCTCCCGTCCCATACCTCCACGCTCACGGGCCTCTATCCCCTCTCCCACGGCGTCAGGGTCAATGCTCTTTACGTCGCTCCCGAAGAGCTCACGACTCTGGCTGAGGTCCTGAGAGCCGATGGATACTCTACGGGAGCTTTTGTAGGCTCCCTCGTCCTGGATTCGCGCTTCGGGCTTGACCAGGGCTTCGATGTCTACAATGACGATATGGAAGTCTTCAGGACCCTGGGCCAGTTCGAGCAGCCCGAGCGAAGGGCCGGGACTGTCACCGACAGCGCCTGCGATTGGCTTGAGACCGTGGAGGAGCCCTTCTTTGCCTTCGTTCACTACTATGACGCTCACGCCCCTTACGCCCCGCCTCCTCCCTACTCCACGTCTTATGCCGAAATGCCCTATGACGGCGAGATAGCATATACCGATGAGGCCCTGGGCCGGATTCTGAAGCTCCTGAAGCAAAGGGGCGTATATGACAACACCACAATCATAATCACTTCGGATCACGGCGAGGGCCTCGGGGAGCACAATGAGGCAGGCCATGGCAAGCTGATCTATGACAGCACCGTGAAGGTTGCCCTCATCTGGAGAGTCGCCGGAACAAGCGGCGGGGTCTCCGAGATCCAGACACCCGCGGAGATCAGCGTGCCGGTCGAGCTGGTTGACCTGTTTCCAACGGTGCTCGAGCTTGTCGGAGCCGAAGCAGCTGACTCCATCGACGGCAGAAGCCTGGTGCCGCTTATGCGGGGAGAGAATCTGCCATCCAAGCTCTGTTACATGGAATCGCTCTATCCCTACCTCGCCTACCGGTGGGCGCCTTTGAGAGGTGTGAGGTTCCGGGAATGGAAATACACTCTTGCTCCCGAGCCCGAGCTTTACAGAATACCCGATGACCCGGGTGAACTGAGCAATGTCATCTCGGAATTCCCCGAAATCGCCACTGAGCTGAAAGCCCATCTTGCCAATCTGTTGAGCATGGAGAAAGAGCCGGCCGAAATGGCAGAACCCGAGCTCAGCTACGAGGAAACCCGGAAGATCAGGGCACTGGGCTATGTGAGTGCCTCCCGCAGGCCGGTCCCGGTAGATATCGAGCCTCAGGGACTCGATCCCAAGCAGATGATCGGCCCATACGAGCATTACGTGCGGCTCGCTGTTGCCGCTCTGGATGAAAAGGACTACGACACCGCGCTGAAGAACTTGCGGGCCTACGCCGAGATCGATCCCGGGAATCCCAAGGTCCATGTAATGCTCGGGCTGGCCCTGACCGAGACAGGTGACTACTCCGGGGCTGAAGCCGCGCTGCTCAGGTTCGCTGAGATCGATCCCGGAAACCTGCCGGACTTCATCGGCCTTTGCGGAGCCGCCATGCAGCAGGGCCAGGTGGCCAAGGCCGACTTCCTCTGCCGCATGGGCATAAAGATCTCCCCGGACACCCCGGGCATGCTTACCGCCATGGGAGATGTCCTGCTGCAGCAGGGCCTTGTGGACAGCGCCATCACCGTTTTAGGGCAGGCGCTTGAGAAGGACCCCGGGGACACGTTTGCCGCCGTGAATCTGGGACACGCTTGCCTGCAGAGGGGAAGGACCGAGGAGGCCCTGCGGCAGTTCCATCGAGTTCTCTCGGCTCACCCTGAGAACCTGGATGCCCTGAACGGAGTGGCGTCGATCTACGTGAAATCCGCCAGCATCGACAGCATGATAAAGTACCTTGAGCGGGTTCGTTCCATCACTCCCGACAATGTCGATGTCTTGAAGAACCTCGGAAATGCCTACCGGGACAAGCGAATGCTGGTTGAAGCCGAAGAGGCATTCGAGCAGGCCTGTGAGCTTGAACCCGACAAACCCGGGACCCTGTTCCGGCTTGCCGTGGTCAAGGCCGAGATGGGACATACCCAGGAGGCCATAGACATCCTGAGGCACGTTTTGGAGCTTCAGCCCAACTTCAAGCCTGCACGTAATGTTCTGCGTTCCCTCGGCTCAGGCAACTAGAAACATAAGGTGTCGGGCGCTCATGATTATGCGCCTCGGATTGATAATCTCAACCGGCAGCCTCCCTGACCTCTCAGATGCTATGCGAAT